>NZ_JBHVWC010000058.1:0-71436 GCF_042882445.1 Kitasatospora sp. NPDC058218
GAGGACGGCGGCGATCGGGGCGGTGGTGGCGAACTTCTGCATGATGGTCTCTCCTGCTGCGCTGGTCGTTTCTGACTCCGCAAAAGCTACGTTGCTTTCCATGTCTCGGCAACAAGTTCGTTGCGCCGAATCAGTATCACTGCAGGTCAAAGCCTAGATATCGTTGCGAAGGTCTGGAATCAAATGCAACGACGACCGCCCTGTTCGTTGCAATGAGTTGAGAGTGAACGCTATGCTGGGGGCACCACGGACACACGAAGGAGACCGCGATGCCGGGAGGCAGGCTCACCCAGCAGGAACGCCAGCAGATCGCGCTGGGAGTGGCCGACGGCCTCGCCTACGCCGAGATCGCCAGACGTCTCGACCGCCCGACCTCGACCGTCACGCGGGAGGTGATGCGCAACGGCGGCCCCACCGCCTACCGCGCCGACCTGGCCCACCGTGCCACCGAACGCCGCACCCACCGACGCGGGCAGACCGCCCCCCGGGGGCCGGGCGCACCCGAGCAGGCCCACGGACGCGACGCCGAGGCGGTGCGCGCGTACGAGGAGACGTTCACCACCGTCCTCATGGGGTCGGGCATGCCCACGATGATGTCCCGGGTGATGGCCTGTCTGACCCTCACCGACACGGGCAGCCTCACCGCGTCCGAACTCGTCCAGCGCCTCCAGGTCAGCCCGGCCTCCATCTCCAAGGCGATCGCCTTCCTGGAGAGCCAGGGCTTCGTCCGTCGGGAGCGCGACGAGCGACGCCGTGAGCGCTACGTCGTCGACGACGACATCTGGTACCAGTCGATGATCGCCAGCGCCCGGTCCACCGCTCAGATCGTCGAGACCGCACGGCAGGGCGTCGGCGTCCTCGGCCCCGAGACGCCCGCCGCCGTGCGGCTGGAGAACGTCGCCCGCTTCCTCGACTTCGTCTCCGAGAGCATCGCCCGCGCGGCGGAGCAGGCCCGCGACATCCTCCACACGAAGCCTGAAGCGCCCTCGGGCGGTGCTGCGGCGCCGAGTTCGGAGCGCGGATAGGGGGAGGCGGAGTCGACGGGGTTGGCGTGATGTGGGGCAGGGCTTCCCTGAGGGGAGGCCCTGCTTTCGCTTGCCCGGACGGTGAGAGGCAAGTCTGCAATGCCCCCGGAGGGTGGGGGTGGAGTGGGAAGTCGGGCGGGCCGACTTCCTGTGTGGGGGAGAGGGGCACGGCGGCTGGGGCGGCAGCCGCCGGGCGGGGTGACCGGCAGGGGTGATCAGCGGGGTATGCCGGAGGTGGAGTCGTCGTCGCTGCGCCGGTTCACCTTGAGCGCGGTGATCACGCCGAGCACGACGGTGAGCAGCGCGAGGGCGAGGAGCGTGACGAAGGCGGTGGCGACGAGGAAGCCGGCGGAGCTGCCGAGGCTCACCGCTGAACGCCGATGACGCGGCGGCCGAGGCGGGCGGCGAGTTCGTGGAGCAGTTCGTCGGCCTGGTCGCGGGTGAGGGGGATGGCGAGGTGCTCGCCCGGGCCGGCGTGGACGTCGAGGTCGACGGCGACGCGGAGTTGGAGCGCGGCGTCGGGGACGGCCTCCACGGCGAGGTAGGCGATGGTGGTGCGCTCGGTGTGGATGGCCTGGGTGAGGAGGGGGATCAGGACGCCCACGGGTCACCTCGCTCGGGGGCCTGGTCGGCGGTGCGCTCGGCGTCGAGGAGGAGGTTGAGGAGGTTCAGGAGGGTGGTGGAGGGCGCGGTGCCGAAGCGGACGAGGACGCGGCCGTCGATGGTCCGGTCGGTGCCGGAGCTCGGCCAGACGATGCCGAACTTGCGGCCGCGCTCGTGGAGTTCGGCGAGGAGAGTGGTGATCTGCGCCTCGGTGTAGGCGCGGACGCGGGGGTCGGTGGGCCGGATCGGCCGGCGGTCGGGGTTCACGCGGCGGCGTCCAGCTCGAACCAGACGGACTTGCCCGACTTGCGCGGGTCGGTGCCGAAGCGGTGGGTGAGGGAGCGGACCAAGTGGAGTCCGCGACCGGAGAGTTCGTACGGGTCGGCGGACGTTCTCTGCTCGGGGAGCTCGGGGCTGTCGTCGGTGACCGAGACCCGGAGGGTGCGGTTCAGGAGGACGACGACCACGAGGGGCGCCTGGCTGCCCGCATGGCGCCAGGCGTTGACGAACAGTTCATGCAGGGCGAGTTCGGCGTCGGAGATGACGTCCGGCGGCCAGTTGGAGAGGGCGAGGGCCTCGCGCAGCTCGTGGCGGGCGGCGGACCAGTCGGGGGGAGGGGAGTTGAAGGCACGCACGAAGAACCTCCGGAAGAGGAGAGGGAGTTCGCGGCGGAGATGTGACCGTGAGCCAGGCCGCACATGGCTGCTCTGCGGCGCCCGGGCAGGGCATTACTGACACTCCGTCGTGTGATCGGTGCAACACTGAGAGTAGGGGCACGAGTTCCACGCGTGCAACACGATCGCCCGAAATGGCCCCTCGGGCTGGGTGACCTCACTCTTGTGAGTGGCGCCCGGTGCTCTCGAAGCGGGAAACTGCTCCGACACGGAAGGAAGACCCTTGGCTCTCAGGACTCAAATCAGCGAGCGGCAGAAGCGGTTCGGCGCTGAGCTGAGGAGACTGCGTGAGGCTGCTGGGCTGGCGGTGAAGGACGCCGGTGCCACGATCGGCATGGGTGGACCGCAGTTGAGCCACATCGAGGCGGCTCGTACTGGGCTCGACCCGGCGCGCTTGACGACGCTGCTCGGTACCTATGGGTGCACGGATGAGACCTATGCTTCGATCCTTCACGAGCTTGGCGCCAGCGATGGCAAGGGCTGGTGGACGGAGTTCAAGGGGAAGGTCCCGACGCTCGCGCTGGATCTGGCAGAGGTCGAGGACCGGGCGGTCTCGCTGGCCAGCTACGACAGCCTCTACATCCCGGGCGCCTTTCAGTTGCCCGGATATGCGAGGGCGATCTACGAGAGCTCGAACCGGTCGAGTGTCTGGGATCAGGAGACGCAGGTCCGGTTCCGGATGGAACGGCAGCGGATTCTGACTGATGGCGGGCGGCGCGAGTTCCGGTTCGTTATTCATGAGGCTGCATTGCGCATGCGATTCGCCGGTGACGACGTCATGCGGGCTCAGTTGCTGCACCTCGTCGACATGGCAGAGCTTCCCAGCGTCACCATCCAGGTCATCCCGTTCACAGCGCCGAACCACGCACCTCTCTCGGCCTCGTTCCTCCTCTGTGACCCTGGTTGTGCTGATCTTTCGACCGTTATTCTGGACGCACCAAGGCATGCCGAGCATCTTGGAGATCAGGCCGACATCGTGGCCTACCGTCGAAAGCTCCAGCAGCTGAGTGATGTTGCGTTGCCTGCCGTCGATACGAGCGGGCCTCTGCGCGACCTTTCCGCTCGCAGTTCGCTGGGGCTCATTCAGCATCTCCTCTATCTGCTCCAGAGCTGAAAGGCACCCGATGTTCCATCTCTCCTGGCAGAAGTCCTCATACAGCGAAGGTGAAGGCTCCAACAACTGCCTCGAACTGGCCTCTGGCGCTGGCGACCTGCGTCATCTTCGCGAGTCGGACGACCCTGACGTGGTCGTCACGACAGACGCGGCCAAGCTCCGTGCCTTCATCCTCGGAGTGAAGGCCGGCGAGTTCGACCACCTCATCTGAACTGTGCACGCGAAGGGGGCGGGGCGGCCGCTTGGCCGCCCCGCCCCCTTGTTCGCATTCCTCAACCGCGTAGCGTCCAGCCGTTCTCCGGGGCGTCCAGCCAGATCCGGTGCTCCTCGCCGTTCACCGTGAGACCGAAGCGCTCGGGGCCGGGGCGCCCGTGGCTGCCCCACCACCCGTATGCCGCCTCGGCCTCGTCCCACAGGTGCCGAGAGCCGTACTGCCACACCGCGTACCGGTTGGCGTTCTCGTCCCCGTCCCAGTCGACGGCGGCCCACGACGTGCAGTCCGTCGTGGCGAGCCAGAGCCGCCGCTGTACCCCTTCCATCTCCGGCTCGTCGTGCCAGACGTACCAGACGTCACCGAGTCGATGGCCGACCGCGAAGTCGGCTTCCCAACTTTCCCCAGCCACGAGTCGCGGGTCGAGGCCGGTCGAGGACTCGTCCGGGCGGTGCTCGTCCCGCACCACGTCGCGGTAGATCCGTAGCTGCTGCCGCTGGGCGCGCAGCGTCATGAAGGCGCTGTACGGGCTGAACCGGCCCTCCGCCGCGCCGTCCCCCCTCACCGCGAGCCTCAGCAGACCCCAGCAGATCCACGGGTTGTCCCATGGTGTGAGGATTACGCCGCCGGGCTTGGTCTGTTCGATCCACGCGATCGGCACGCGTGTGACCGAGCAGGTGGCCGACACCCGGTCGTACGGTGCTTGTTGCTTCCAGCCGTCCTGGCCGTCCGCACAGATCACGCTGGGGCTCAGGGAGTTCGCCTTCAACGTTGCCCGTGCTCGCTCGGCGAGCGCCTCGTCCACCTCGACGGTGACCACGTTGGAGTCGCCCAGCCGGTGCGCGAGGTAGGCTGCGGTGAGGCCGGTGCCGGTACCGATCTCCAGCACCTTCATGCCCGCCGAGAGATCGAGCGCTTCGAGCATGCGGAATACCACTGACGGCGCGGAGGCGGAGGACGACGGCCACGGCTCGTCGTCCTCCGCAGGTGCTTCGCCGTCGTTGACCTGCGTCACCACCGCATCGTCGGCGTAGGCCGCGGTGAACCAGACCTCCGGGCTCGCCAGCCGGTCACAAGCCATGTACCGGCCCTGGTCGTCCCGGAGCCAGATCAGCTCCGGGAGGAAGCGGTGTCGTGGTGCGGCGAGCGCCGCCGCCTGCCACTCGCCGGCCACCGCGTGGCCGAGTTCATCACGTACGGCGAGGAGCAGGCCGCGGACGGCGGCCTGCTCCTGCTGCTGGTTCCAGCTCACTTGTGCTTCGGCTCCGGCTTCGGCTTGTCGGTGTCAGGATTGGGCGCGGACTTCCCCGGATCCTTGTCGCCGGCGTGCTTGCCCTGCCCGCCGTCGTTGGGGCCGCTGCCTCCGCCGGAGCCGCCGCCCTTGCCGGTTCCCCATGCCATGGTGTTTCTCCCTCTACTGCTGCGGTGTCGAGGTGGATCAGGCCGCTGGGCGCGGACCCTCGGGCGGCATCGGACCGGGCGGTCGATCGGACGGCTTCGGGCGTTCGCCGGGCCCATCGCCATCCGAGGTGTCGCCACCGCTGCCAGGTCTCCCGTCTCGCATGAGCATGCTGTCCTCCGTACTCAGTCGGGCCAAGCGATTCCCTCGGTCTCGCTTGCCGCTTTGTGTCGACCGGCCCTGTCCCGCCGAATGCCTTCAAAGCGCCCGGGCCGGGTCCTGTGAGGGCATTTCGGCTCCACGGAGGCCTCGGTCGACCGGGTTGGCACCAGGATTCCGCTGTTGCCCAGGACGGTGGAACCTCGCTCGAAGGACACTTCGGAACGTCCCCGGTGCGGTAGAACGTCCCTTGGCGAGTCCGGCATCTGCGAGGGGCGGAAAGGGTGCTCAACGAAAGACTGAAGGTCGCCATGACGTCCGGTGGTTGGACGTACGGTGCGTTGGCAGAGAAGGCCGGGGTCGACGCCAAGTCCGTCGAACGGTGGGTGAACCAGAACCGTTCACCCCGGTTGAAGACGGCCGTACTTGCTGCGGAAGTCCTAGGAGAGGACCTGTTCGCACTCTGGCCCGGCCTTCGGCAGCCACGCGCCGCGCGGGCGGTGAGTCCCGAACTGGTCGCCCTGTACGAGCAGCGTGCTGACGTGCCGGTGTCCGCGTTCGTCGACTTGCTGGGCAGGGCCACTGAGCGCATTGATGTTCTGGTCTACGCCGCAGTCTTTCTCCATGAGGCGTATCCACGGCTGAACAGACTGCTCAGCGAGCGCGCTGCCGACGGGTGCACAGTCAGGCTGGCGCTCGGTGACTCCGACAGTGAGAGGGTCAGGCAGCGAGGTGCGGAGGAACGGTTCGGCCATGGAATCGAGTCCCGGTGCATGATCGCCCTGATGCACTACCGGCCGCTGCTCGGGACTCCCGGTATCGAGATTCGCACACACGGAACCACGCTCTACAACAGCCTGTACCGGGCGGACGATCAGATCCTTGTGAACGCCCATGTGTGGGGTGTCAACGCCTTCGGTGCCCTCGTTTGGCATCTGCGTCGTGCAGGTACGAACGGGCTGTTCGACACTTACACTTCGAGCTTCGATGCGGTGTGGAGTGCGGCGCGACCAGTTGAGGAGAACTGAGACGTGGCACGGACCGAGTACTACGACGATCCCGATGCGCCCAGGCCCAATCGGCTTGTGGTGGCGGCTTCCGCGGTCGTTACGGATGACGCCGGCCGCATTCTGCTCCAGCGGCGTACCGACAACGGCCTGTACGCGCTGCCCGGTGGGACGATGGACTTCGGCGAGTCGCTGCCGGGGACGGCGGTGCGTGAGGTCCGGGAGGAGACCGGGCTCGAAGTGGAGATCACCGGGTTGGTCGGTACCTACACCGACCCCCGGCACGTCATCGCCTACTCCGACGGGGAGGTGCGACAGCAGTTCAACGTCTGCTTCACCGCCCGGGCAGTCAACGGCGAGCTACGCATCTCCGACGAGTCCACCGATCTACGGTTCGTCGCGCCCGACGAGATCGCCGGTCTCCCGATGCACCACACCCAACAGCTGAGAATCCAGCACTTCCTGGAGCAGAGGGCCGCTCCCTACCTCGGCTGAGCGGAGTGACGACGCCGTTCGTCGGGAGCTGGCTGCCGTAGGCAGCAACCACCCGGGCGAGAGGCACAGCGTGGTCGTATCGGAGAGCAAGGTCGGCCTCGCCGGTTGCCTCATGCTCCCCGCGCCGCAGGATCTTGAAGAGAAGCTTGTCGCCCTCGTCCCCGTACTTCCCGGTCAGCACTTCGAGCCGCTCGAAGGCCGGAGAGTTGCCCCAATGCGGTTGCAGCGGATTGCACGGATGCGCCCCTGCGCTGCCCCGGTGCCTCCGGGCGCCGGGGCAGCGTTCTTGACCCCGCGAGCATCCCGGGAGAAGTCTTGCGGCGGAACGTCGCCCGCTCATGCTTCGGGGGAGAGTGTGCAACCACCAGCTCGTGAGGCTCTGGCCGTGGCCCGGCGTTCGGCCGTGCACCTGGAGATGCGCGACAGCTACATGCGGGACGATCCAGCCTTCATCGCCTGGCAGAGCGGGCATCGAACGGACCATGCCCACCGGGCCTCCTGGTGGGGGTCCTGGCACGACGTGGTCGGCGCGGCGGTGGCCCGAGGCGTGGTCGTCCGGCGGGCACGCATCGTCTCGGAGCCGATCAGCGACTACGTCCGTTTCGAGTACGACGAGACGTTCGGCAATCGCGCCGCAGGGGAGTTGGTGCGCTGGCTGCCCAGGCGCCAGACCCGCGATCTCGCGCTCCCCGGACCGGACTTCTGGGTCTTCGACGACGAGACCGTGCTCTTCCACCACTTCACCGGCGACGGCCAACTCGACATCGACGGCCGCGAGTACGTGACCGACCAAGCCCTGGCCGAGCTGTGCGGATCAGCCTTCGAATCCGTGTGGCAGCGGGCCGTTCCCCACGAGGAGTACCGGCCGCGCTGAGCGGCCGAAAGCGCATGTCCGATCCAGCATCGTCAAGTGTTCAGCAGGCCCGTCGGGATCTCGCCGATCGACTCGGCGAGATCCGGCGGGAGGCAGGCCTGTCCGGGCGGGAGCTCGCCCAGCTCTGTGGCTGGCATCCGTCCAAGTCCTCGCGGATCGAGAACGCCCGGACGCTGCCCTCGCCCGGCGATCTTCTGGCCTGGTGTCGGGCGTCCGGGGCCGACGACCGGGCGCCGGACCTCATCGCCTCGTTGCGGGCGGTCGACGGCATGTTCGTCGAATGGCGGCGCATGGAGAAGGACGGCTTGAAGCGGGCACAGGAGGCGGTTCTCCCGCGCTACCAGCGCACCCGCCGTTTCCGCGCCTACTCCTCCTGGCTGGTCCCCGGAATGCTCCAGACCCGCGCGTACACCGCCTCGGTGCTCCGGGCGATCCAGCGCCGCCGCCTGACCGTGGACGACGTGGACGCCGCCGTGGATGTGCGGATGGAGCGGCAGCGGATCCTCTACGAAGGCGACCGCCGGTTCGCCTTCCTGGTGGAGGAATCCGTGCTGCGCTCCGGCCCCGGCGGCCGGGACGTCCAGCGCGAGCAGCTCGCCCACCTGCTCACCGTCGGCACGCTGCCCAACGTGAGCCTCGGCGTCGTGCCCATGAGTCCGGACCGCGTGCGGATGCCCGTCGAGGGCTTCTGGATCTACGACGCGGCCCAGGTGAACGTGGAGCTGGTCTCCGGGTACCTCACCATCAGCCAGCCCACCGAGATCGCCCTGTACGTCCAGGCCTTCGGCGAACTGGCCGAGCAGGCCGTCCACGGCGAGCAGGCCCGCGCCCTGATCGCCGCAGCGGGAGAGGCGCTGGGCTGAGGCGACGGGGAATCCCGTTGCGGGGCGCTCGGGCGCGACCTACGCTCCTCCTCAACACGTCGAGGGAGACGAGTACCTCCAGGCCCCGTGAGCCGAGAGAGTCGCCGGTTGCTGTGAAGGCGGCCTCACCGCCCGGAGGGAAGACACTCCCGAGTGCGGGGAGGAAATGCCCCGCCGGTCGGCCCCCGTCATCGGGCCGGAACGAGGCCGCCGTCTTCATCGGCGGCGGCGAAAGTGCGGTGGCACCGCGAGTCCCCTTCTCGCCCGCACTCCCAAGGGATCACCACGACGCCCGTGGAGGGCCGCGATGATCCACCCGACGACCGCCCGTGTCCTGGCCGCCGAACTACCCGGCCATGTCGGCGAGTCCATCGAACTCTGCGGCTGGCTGCACCGCCGCCGCGCACTGAAGTCCGTCACCTTCCTCGTCCTGCGGGACCGCTCCGGCCTCGCCCAGGTGGTGGCCCCCGAAGGGGTGGCCGACATCCCCGAGGAGACCGTCCTGCGGATCCGGGGCACGGTGACGGCCAACGCCCAGGCGCCCAACGGCGTCGAACTGACCGGGCCCGTCGTCGAGGTGCTCTCCAGCCTCGCCGAGCCGCCGCCGTTCAGCCTCTTCCGCCCGACCGTCCCGGCCGCGCTCCCGGTGATCCTGGACGGCGCGCCGGTCACCCTGCGCCACCCGCGCCTCGCCGCCCCGCACCGGATCACGGCGGCCTCGGTGGCCGGATTCCGCGCCGCCCTCGACGGTCTCGGCTTCACCGAGATCCAGACGCCGAAGGTGGTCTCCTCGGCCACCGAGTCCGGTGCGAACGTCTTCGCCCTCGACTGGTTCGGCCGCCCGGCCTACCTGGCGCAGTCGCCGCAGTTCTTCAAGCAGGCCATGGTCGGGGTGTTCGAGCGGGTCTACGAGACGGGCCCGGTGTTCCGGGCCGAACCGCACGACACCGCGCGCCACTTGGCCCAGTACACCAGTCTCGACGCCGAACTCGGCTTCATCACCGACCACCGCGAGGTGATGGCCGTCGTCCGCGAGGCCGTGGCCGGGATGCTGGCCTCCGTCGCCGTCCGCGCGGCGGACGCGGTCGAGCTGCTCTCGGTGGAACTGCCCGTCGTACCGGCCGAGATCCCGCAGATCCACTTCGCCGAGGCGATGCGGCTGCTGGGCGCCGACGAACCGGACCTCGCGCCCGCGCACGAGCGGTGGCTCAGCGAGTGGGCGCGGCGCGAGCACGGCAGCGAGTTCCTGTTCGTGGTCGGGTACCCGATGCGCAAGCGGCCGTTCTACACCCACCCGGAGCCGGGCCGGCCGGAGTACTCCAACAGCTTCGACCTGCTCTTCCGGGGGCTGGAGCTGGTCACCGGCGGCCAGCGGCTGCACCGGTACGAGGACTACCTCACCGCGCTCGCCGCCCGGGGCGAACCGGTGGAGCCGTACGAGGGCTACCTGCGCTCCTTCGCCCACGGGATGCCCCCGCACGGGGGCTTCGCACTCGGCCTGGAACGCTGGACGGCCCGGCTCACGGAGGCGGACAACATCCGCCGCACCACGCTCTTCCCCCGGGACCTGCACCGCCTGACGCCCTGACCCGCCCAGCCGTCCGCCGTCGCCCCGGGCGGGGCGGCGGCGGACGCGTCAGAAGTACGTCAGCCAGCCGAAGGTGGCGGCGTAGGCGCGGCGGACGGCACTGCGGCCGCGGCCGCCGAGCGCGGTGATGAAGGCCAACGCGACCACGAACCAGACGGCGAGGACGGCCACGATGGCCAGGGACCACCCGGGCCGCTCGGCGACCCACCAGGTGATGGCCACCGCGCCCAGGGCCACGAGCAGCCCGACATGGGCGTCGCCCAGGTCGGGCGGCTCCTCGCTGCGGTCCGGGGAGGGCGCGGGGTCCGCATCGTCAGGTGTCATCGTCGGCCTCTGCGGGGTACTGCCGAAACAGGTTCGGCGGCGGATGCGTGAACCGGTGCTCCGCCATTCGACCAGGGGTGGCCGGCCACCGGAAGAGCGGCGCCGACCACCGGGATCAGCCCGCCGGGTACTGCGGGGGCTGCGGCTGCGCGCCGGGCTGGGCACCCGGGGCGGCCGGCGGCACCGGGGCGGCGTACGGGGCCGGGGCGCCCTGCGGCGGGACCGGCTGCGCGTAGGGGTTCTGCGCGGCGTTCGGGTTGTACTGCGCATTCGGGTTGTACTGCGCGTTCGGGTCGTACGCCCCCGGGTACGGGACCGGCTGCGGGGCCGGGGCGTTGCTGCGGGCCACCATCGCCTTCACGGCGTTGACGATCAGCAGCACCGGCAGGATGAACGCCTGGAAGAACATCCGGTACTCGCCGCCCTCGAAGACGAACGCGAGGTAGTACGCGTAGCCCGCGAACGCGATACCGGCGATCACGTTGATGACGCGCCAGCCGGCGCTCAGGCCGCCGCCGAGGTTGATCGCGCCGAGGACGACCATGGCGATGCCGCTGATCGCCAGCAGCACGACATACCAGGAGAAAAGGGGTTCAAGGGTGAAGTCGAGGTTCACGGAAGCAATTCCTGTGGGAGGTGAGAAGGGGAAAACCGATGGGGACGAGAGCGCACAGTACTGGAGCCCACCGACATTCGCCGCCGCGTTTTCGTCACGGACTCATTGCTGAATCCGCCCCCCGCCCGTGGTTGGGTGGACGAATGACTGACTATGAGGTCCTTCGGGTCTTTTGCGGCCCCGACGGCGAGCACGGCAACGAACTCGGTGTGGTCCGGGCCGGCGCGGCCGTCCCCGGCGAGGCGGACCGGCTGGCCGTCGCCCGCGAACTCGGCTTCAGCGAGACCGTCTTCGTCGACGACGCCGAGCGCGGCGCGATCGACATCTACACGCCGAGTGTCCGCCTGCCGTTCGCCGGCCACCCGTGCGTCGGCGCGGCCTGGCTGCTCGGCGTGGACGAGCTGGTGACCGCCGCCGGCACCGTACGGGTGCGCCACGACGCCGAGTTCACCCGCATCGAGGCCCGCGCCGCGTGGGCGCCGGGGCGCACGCTGAAGCAGTACGGCTCCGCGGCCGAGGTGGACGCCCTGGACGTCCCGCCGCCGGGGGAGTGGATCTACGCCTGGGCCTGGCAGGACGAGCGGGCGGGCACCGTACGGGCGCGCGCCTTCCCCGGTCGCGGTGACGGGATCGACGAGGACGAGGCCACCGGCGCCGCCGCGCTGCTGCTCACGGCCGAACTCGGACGCGGTCTGACGATCACCCAGGGGCTCGGTTCGCAGCTCGTCACGGACGTCCGGTCCGGCGCTCTGATCGAGGTCGGCGGCAGGGTGCGGCGAGCCCGGTAACGGGCCGGGGGACCGGGGGAACCGGGCGGCGCGGGCGCTTTCCCGGGTCCGCGCCGAGTGTTCGTCCCGGCGACCGAAACTCCTTCATGAATGGTCCACACGTTCGGATATGATGCCGCCGTTGCTGGAGTTTGGGGGCGAAGAAGCAGCGGGACGGTCATGGCCTGCGACGGGTTCCCACACAGTCCTGGCGACCCCCTCTCTGCCGGGCTAGGCCCGCTCTCCTCCGTGAGGTTCCATTGCGTACTCAGCACCGCAGCTTCCTCGCCCTGGCCGCCACCGCAACCCTGGTTTCCGGCGCCGCCCTGGCCTCCGCCCCGGCCGCCCTCGCGGCCCCGTCGGCTCCCCGGAGCACCCAGGGCCCGCAGGGGCCCGGGAGCACCCGGGCGCAGAGCGGTCCGGTGTCGATCACGCTGGACGGTCTCCCCGGCACCTTCACCGCCGGTGCGGCGCCGGTCGAGTTCACCGCGACCCTGAGGAACTCCGCCGACCACGCGGTCGACGCCACGACCGGGTTCACCCTGGCGGACGTCAACTCCGGCATCAAGGAGACCCAGCTCAAGCTGGAGTTCCAGGCGCCCGGCGCCACCCAGTGGAAGAGCGCCCTGCTCAGCCCGGGCCAGCGCGTCGGCGCCGTGTGGGAGCTCGACACCTTCGCCACCAGGATCAGCGTGCCCGCCGGGGCCTCGGTCACCTACCGGCTGCGCCTCGCCGTCACCGCCGATGCCGTCGGCGGCGCGGCGACGGCCGGATTCCGGGCCGTGGTGTCGGACCCGACGCTGCCCCCGGAGCAGCGGATCTCCAGCCCCTCCAGCGAGTACGGGCGCTTCACCATCGCCCCGGTCGGCGGTCCGAGCACCCCGCCGCCGGCCACCGCGCCCGGTCCGGCGGAGCTGAGCGTCGAAGGCGTCCCCGGCTCCTTCACCGCGGGAGGCCAGGCGAAGCCCTTCAAGCTGGTCGTCGCCAACCACAGCGGCAAGGACATCCACGTCCTCCCCGAGGTCACCGTCCAGGTGGAGCACCCGATGCCCGCCGACGTGGTCCGGCTCGAATTCCGGACCCCGCAGGGCGAGTGGCTGGCCGCCAGGCCCCGGTCGGAGGACCCCGCGACGGGCCGGCTGCACCTGGGGCTGAGCTCGGGCAACAAGGAGGCCGACCTCGTCGACCTGCGGGACGGCGCGTCCCGCACGATCGACGTCCGGCTGGCCTTCGCCGGTGACGCGCCGGTCGGTACCGCTTCGGTGCTGCTGACCGGCTACAGCCTGCCGGAGGGCGGCGGGCTCGGCGTCACGACCTCCAGCCGGGCGGTCGGGTTCACCGTCGTGGCGCCGAGCGGCTCCGGCACGCCGTCCGCCCCGGCGTCGCCCACACCCACGGTCACGGTCACGGCCACCGCGACCCCCACCGGGGCGGCGAGCCCGCCGGCTGCTCCGGCTCCGGTCGCGACCTCGCCGTCCGCCGCCGCGGTGGTCGCGGCGGTGCAGGTCACCGGCTCGGCGCCGGGCCACCCGGCCGACGCGGCCGCTCCGGCTCCGGCTCCGACCTCGACGCTGGCGTCGACCGGCGGCGGGTCCTCCTCCGCGCCGATGGCGATCACCGGCGCCACGGCGATCGCGATGGGCGTGGGCACCCTGGGCATCCTGGTCGTGCGCCGCCGCCAGCGTGCTCGCCACCTCGGTCGCTGACCTCCCGGCCCGGTGGAGGAACCGCAGTTCGTCGCGGAGCTGATCGGCGCCGGCGCGGGTGAGCGGCGGATCGAGCTGCTCCGCGCCGTCCGCGTGGTGACCGGGTCGAGCCTCTGGCACGGCAAGCTGCTCCTGGACGACCTGCCGGCCCCCGTGCGGGAGGGAAACCTGCGGGACCTGGACGCCGTGGTGGCCCGGCTGCGGGCGGCCGGGGGGCGGGTCGCGGTGCGGTGCCGGGCGTGCGGGCGGGACGCCCCCGAGCGCGGGCGGCTGATCGACCCCGCCCCGTGCGCGGTGGCCGCTCCCGGGGCCTACTACTGTCCGGCGAGCAGCGAGCCGCCTCAGTGGCCGTGGGACGAGAAGGGCTCCGCGTAGACGGGAGCGGGGGTCGGCGCGGGGGCCGGGGCGGGCGCCGGCCGGACGGCCCGCGGCCGGCGGGGCCGGAGCAGCAGGGACCGGCAGGCGGGCACCAGGGCCAGGTGGACGATGACCACACCGACGGTGGCGAACAGTATGTGGTCGACGTTCAGGACGTGGCCCGGCGTCCAGGAGGAGAGGAACTCCAGGGCGGTGGCCAGCAGCGCGGAGGCACCCGTGGTGCGGAGGAACGAGGGGAGCCAGGGGGCCCGGAGGCGGCCGCCGGCGAGCGGGAGCAGGACGCCGAGCGGGGCCAGCAGGAGCAGTTCGCCGAGCAACTGCCAGGCGGTGGAGGAGCGGAGCGAGGCCAGCGGCGTCAGGTTGGCGTCGTAGACCCAGGCCACCGGCAAGGGTCTCAGCACCGACCAGCCGGCCAGGGCCAGGTGGAGGACGAGGCCGACGAGGCCCGCCATCCGTAGGGGACGGTGGACGGCCGCCGCCGGTCCGGTCTCGGTCCGCACGACGGAACGCTGCTCGCGTGCCCTGGTGCCATCTCGCTGCACGCGGGGAAGGACGTGAGCCGGTGGCGCGGCGGTTCCACGCCCGGCGTGAACATTCCGCCGCACGCCCGGCGAGCGGCCTGGAGCGGCCTGGAGCGGCCCGGGGCGGCCCGAAGCAGCCCCAGCCCGGTCCGATCGGGTCGGAACTGGGCGGAATCGATCAGCGGCAGGTGGGCGAGGCGGTCGGGGACGGCGACGCCACCGCGCTGAACACTTTGTCCGCCGGCGGGGTGGACGGTCCGGAGGCCCGCGTGACCGACGGCGCCGGGCTCGCGAACGGCTTCACCGAGGCATGCGCGGCGGGTGCCGTCGGGCCGACCGGCGACGGCGCGGCCGGGGCCGTCGGTATGGTCGGCGCGGTCGGGCAGGCCGTCCGGCTGGCGGGCGCGCCCGCGTCCACCGGGACGGCGGTCGGGCGGATGCCGCACCCGGCGGCGAGGGCGGCCAGGGCCACCAGCCCGGCGGCGCCGAACACCCGGGCCGGACGGGACACCCGGACCGCACGCGCCGGGCGGGCAGGGCGGGACGGACGGGCCGGCCACGCCGGAATGGACGGACGGGAGGTCACTGCGCACTCTCCTCGGAGTCGGCGGCCGGCGGCGGAGGAGGCTGGGTCCGCGGCAGCGTCAGCGTGAACACCGCCCCCACCTCCCCGTTGGCGGCCGTGATCGTCCCCCCGTGGATCTGTGCGTTGGCCATCGCGATCGACAGGCCCAGGCCGCTGCCCTCCGACCGCGCCCGCCCCTTGTCCGCCTTGTAGAACCGGTCGAAGACGTGCGGCAGCACGTCCTCCGGGATGCCGGGGCCGCTGTCCGAGACCTCGACGATCACCGAGCCGACCGCCGGGCCGCCCTCCACCCCGCCCTCCGGGTCACCGAGCGGTCCACCCAGCGGGCTGCCGAGCGGTCCGCCGAGCGGGCCACCCACCGACTCGTCCGCCGGGCCGCTCTCCCGGGGGCCCTCCTCCCGGACCGTCACCCGCACCGGCGAGCCGCCGTGCTTGAGCGCGTTGCCGATCAGGTTGGCGAAGACGACGTCCAGCCGGCGCGGGTCGACCACGGCCCGGACACCGCGCGGGGCGTCCAGCTCGACCGCGTCGTACCAGGCCCGACCGTCGATGCAGGACATGATCAGATCGGCGATGTCCACCTCGTCGGCGACCAGCCTGGCCGTACCGGCGTCGAAGCGGGTCACCTCCATCAGGTTCTCCACCAGGTCGGAGAGCCGACGCGTCTCGTTGACCACCAGCCGCACGGCCGGCTCGATCATCGGGTCCAGCGACTCGGCCTCGTCCTCCAGGATGTCCGTCACGGCCGTCATCGCGGTCAGCGGGGTGCGGAGCTCGTGCGACATGTCGGCGACGAACCGCCGGCTCTGCGCCTCCCGTGCGCTCAGCTCCTCGACCTGCTCGTGCAGCGACTCCGCGGTGCGGTTGAACGTCCTCGCGAGGTCCGCGAGTTCATCCGAACCCTCCACTTCGAGCCGGGTGTCCAGATGGCCCTCGCCGAGCCGCCGGGCCGCCTCGCCGAGCCGCTTGACCGGGCGCAGCACCGTCGCCGACGCGGCCTGGGCGAGCAGCGCCGAGCCGATCAGCGCCAGCAGGGTGGCGATCGCCAGCGACCAGCCGAGCGTGTTCAGGTCGGCCCGCTCGTTCTCCAGCGACTTGAACATGTACGCCGTCGGCCCGGTCGGCACCACCCTGGTGCCGCCGATCACGAACGGCCGGCCGTCCAGGTTCTGCCGCTGCCAGTACAGGTGGTACGCGTACGGGTTGTTCTCGGTGACCTCGCGCGGCTTCGCGACGGTGTCCTGCAGCTTGGCCGGGACGTCGGCGAGCGTGTAGTTCACCGGGTCCGAGGAGGCGACGCAGTCCGGGCGGGCGGGGTCGGAGACCACCACCTCGTAGCTGAGCCCGGAGCTGGCGACGCTGGTGGCCAGCTGGATCAGCTCGGCACAGGTGGCGTTCAAGGGCAGCTCGGAGACGTTGCGGGTGAGCGAGACCCGGAAGTCGTTGAGCGCGGTGTCCTGGGCGCGCTTGAGCACCGCGTCCCGGTTCAGCCAGTACGCGATGCCGGAGGCCGAGACGGCGGCGAGCAGCGCGACCGCGGCGAACACCGCGATCAGCCGCACCCGCAGGGAGCGCAGCCGTCGCCACGGGCCCGAGGAGAAGCGGCTGGTCGTCGTCTGAAGGTCAGTCACGGGAGCCTGTCGTTGCGGAAGTTCAGGAGAGGCGGGATATCAGGAGCGGGGGGCGGTGGTCGGGGGCGTTCACGCCGGCGGGTCCAGGCGGTAGCCGACCCCGCGCACCGTGCGGATCAGCGTCGGCGCCGATGGCACGTCCTCGACCTTCGCCCGCAGCCGCTGGACGCACGCGTCCACGAGCCGGGAGTCGCCGAGGTAGTCGTGCTCCCAGACCAGGCGCAGCAGCTGCTGACGGGAGAGCGCCTGTCCGGGCCGGCGGCTGAGCTCCAGCAGCAGTCGCAGCTCGGTCGGGGTGAGTTGGAGGTCCTCGCCGTCCTTGGTGACGGTCATCGCCGCGCGGTCGATCACCACCGTGCCGTAGGCGGAGGAGTCCGAGCTCTCCCGCTCGCCGCGCCGCAGCACGGCCCGGATCCGGGCGTCCAGGACGCGCGGCTGCACCGGCTTGACGACGTAGTCGTCCGCGCCGGACTCCAGGCCGACCACGACGTCGATGTCGTCGGACCGGGCGGTGAGCAGGATGATCGGCAGCTGGTCGGTGCGGCGGATCCGGCGGCAGACCTCGAAGCCGTCGATTCCGGGCAGCATGACGTCCAGCACGATCAGGTCCGGCCGCTGCTCCTTGAAGAGCCTCAGACCGTCCTCGCCGGAGGCGGCGGTGGCCACTTTGTGGCCCTGGCGGGTGAGGGCGAGTTCGAGGCCGGTACGGATGGCGTCGTCGTCCTCGATCAGTAGGAGGAAAGGCACGGCCTCATTCTGGCTCACCCGGAGCGCCGAATCACCCCCCGGCGCCTGCCGCTGCCCGAGCGGGAACCGGAACCCGAGCCACCGGCGTCCGTCACGGCGGGAGGCGATGCGGGACGAAAGGCCCGCCCCTGTGACAGCCCTGTGACAGTCGACGGACAGCGTCATCACAACCGGCGGGCAAGATTTTCCATGTCGCCGCAGGACAGCGGGCCAACAGGCCGGCTGAACGGCGGCAACAGGAACCGCTCGTACCGACCAAGGGGGCGCACGATGAACGCCAGGCTGCAGACCCGGACCAACCCGGCTGACCGCACCGCGCGTTCGTCATCGGTCACCCACCGGACCCGGTACGAGGTCAGGACCGACGAGACCTCCGGTGCCGTGATCGTGCGGGGGTGCGCACACAGCGCCGGTGGAAATACTGTCGCCCGCCGGGTGAGCGGCGGCGGCAGGCAGGGGGAGCTGTACGGAATCGGCCACCGGGGGAACGTGGTCGACTCCGCCAACACCCTCACGCTGCGGGGGATCCTCCCCGTGCGCGTCGAGGGCAAGGACACCCTGGGGGGGAACGGGGGAACCCGGGGGATCGGGGGAAGCGGGCTGCGGAAGGTCGACTCGGGGGAGTCGGCCGGCCGCGAGTCCGCGGGTGCGACGCTGCTGCGGCTGAACCCCGCGGCGGCCCGCACCACCGAGGCGGGACAGGGAGACGCGCAGGGGGAGCACTCGGCCGTCGCGGAGGACCACACCAAGGAGTTCACCGCGTACGTGCGCGAGCGCCGCGCCTCCCTGTACGCCACGGCGTACCACCTCACCGGTGACCGCTACGAGGCCGAGGACCTGCTGCAGAGCGCGCTCTTCAGCACCTACCGGGCCTGGGGCCGGATCACCGACAAGGCCGCGGTGGGGGGCTACCTCCGCCGCACCATGACCAACCTGCACATCTCCGCCTGGCGGCGCCGCAAGGTCAACGAGTACCCGACCGAGGAGCTGCCGGAGACGGTCGGCGACACCGACGCGATGGGCGGCACCGAGCTGCGCGCCGTGCTCTGGCAGGCGCTGGCCAAGCTGCCGGAGAACCAGCGGACCATGCTGGTGCTGCGCTACTACGAGGGCAAGACCGACCCGGAGATCGCCGACGTGCTCAACATCAGCGTCGGGACGGTCAAGAGCAGCATCTGGCGCGCGCTGCGCCGGCTGCGCGACGACGAGCACCTGAACAAGTCGGGCGACACCGCCCGGGCGTTCGGCGAGCTGGTCGCCTGAGAAGGGCCCCGAGAGGGGCAGGGACTCCCGTCGGGGGACGGGTGAGGACGGTCAGGGAACTGGTGACGCCGGCTCGGGGGAGCGGCGCCGCCGGGGGAGCCCGACGGCCGTCCGGGAAGGCGGCGGGCCCGGTGCGGGGGAGACGCACCGGGCCCGCCGTTCTTTCGCGTTCGTGTCCGGGGCGGCCCCGCGGCCCCGCGGCCCCGCGCCGGAGCGGGCTCAGACCGCCGAGAGGTGTCGCCCGGCCGCCGCGCGGATCCGCCGGTCCGCCTCCGGGCCGGTGCAGGGGTGGGCGCCCAGCCCGACCTGCCGGCCGACGATCGAGCGCTCGGCGCGCATCAGGCGCCAGCCGCGGCGCACCAGGACGGGCAGCGACTTGCGGCTCTCCCGGACGTCCCGGCGCAGCCGGCGCCAGGCGGTGGTGAGCGCGCCGTTGCGCAGGCACAGTGCGTCGCCCAGCAGGCCCTCGGCGGCGCAGTCACCGGCGATCTCGGCGGCGAAGATGCCCTCGGCGATGAACGCGGGCGCGCCGGCCAGGTCCAGCACCCGGGTGGAGACGCGGCCGTTGGCCGGGATCGAGTACACCGGGACCTCGGCCCGGCCGGTCTCGTACAGGCTGCGGATCGCGGCCACGGCCTGCTCGCGGTGCCAGGCCAGCGGGGAGTCCCAGTCGACCGCGCCGTCGGGCAGCAGCGGCAGGGTGGGGTCGTCCCCGTCCTTGTAGAAGTCGTCGAGCTGGAGCACCGGCAGGCCGCTGCGCTCCGCCAGTGAGGACTTCCCCGATCCGGAGGGCCCGGACAGCAGGACCACTCGGGCGCGGGCTATCGGCACGGGATTCAGCGGGGAGTCACTCACGGGACACCAGTCTGACGCATTCGGGCCGGATGCCGAAACCCGTCGGATCACACCTTCTGCGGCGCCTGCGGTGCGGCGAGCGCGAGGTGCAGCAGCGGCAGGTACCGGCTGTCGACCTGGAGGAAGACCGGCTGCCCGGTGCCGGGCGCCCGGTAGGCGGTGGCGGCCCAGTCCTGGTCGTGCCAGGTGTCGGGTTCGGGGGCGTGGAAGGTCCCGCCCGCGGCCAGCGCGATCGGGCCGGCGCCGCCGGGTTCGCGCGAGCCGAAGGCGGCGCTCGCGGCTCCCGGTGTGACGCGGATCCCCCCGTTGACGTAGCGCGCCGGCCAGCCGGGGCCGTCGGAGCGGGCCGAGCACGGGATCCGGACCGGCTTGCCGGCGGCCAGCCGGCGCCGGGTGCGGGCCACCCGCAGCGTGCGGACGAACCCGTCCGCGAACAGTGCCATCAGTTCGCCGAGGATCTCTCCCACGGTGCGCCCCCTCGGTGTGCGGTGTCGCCCCAGTCTGCGCGGGGGCGGGGCCCGGCCGGGAGCGCCGAAAGGATGGCGCGGCGGCGACGAAAGTCGACGGCCCCGCGGTACGGGGGGCGCCGGAGGCGAACGCCGGGGAAAGTCGACGGACCCGCGCCAGGGGGGGAGAGGCGCGGGTCCGTCCAATGACCGTCCGGGCCCTGGGGGGGTGAGGGCACTGGGGACGGCCAGTCTGTGGAGTTGTTGCTCTGCGGGCCCGTGAGCCCGCGGGGTGACGAGGAGGTCAGATCCCCATCGGGTGCCAGACCGTCTTCGTCTCCAGGTAGGAGAGTAGCCGGTCGGTACCGGGAGCATTGGTCCAGTCCTGGGCGAACGGGTCCAGCTCCGGACGGACCACCCTCTTCAGGGTATCCGCGGCAGCCGCTTCCAGCGCACCCGCCGCGCCGGGACCGTCGGCGGCAATGGCGCCGGTGAGGTCCACCGCGTTGACGTCCTGGTGCGAGGCCAGGGTGGGCGCGATGTCGGCGGTACGGCCCGAGATGATGTTGACCACGCCGCCGGGGACGTCCGAGGTGGCCAGCACCTCGCCCAGCGACAGGGCCGGCAGCGGGGCGTCCGCGGCGGCCGCGACCACCACGGTGTTGCCGGTGGCGATGGCGGGCGCGATCACCGAGACCAGGCCGAGCAGCGAGTGCCCGTAGCCGGCCTGCGGGGCGACGATCCCGACCACGCCGGTGGGCTCCGGGGTGGAGAGGTTGAAGAACGGCCCGGCGACCGGGTTGGCCCCGCCCGCGATCTGGGCGACCTTGTCCGTCCAGCCCGCGTACCAGACCCAGCGGTCGATGGCGGCGTCCACCAGGGCGGCGGCCTTCTTCGGGCCGACGCCCTCGGAGAGCGCCACCTCGGCGGCGAACTGCTCGCGCCGGCCCTGCAGCATCTCGGCGACGCGGTACAGCACCTGGCCGCGGTTGTACGCGGTGGTGCCGGCCCAGCCCTTGACCGCCGCGCGGGCGGCCTGCACGGCGTCCCGGGCGTCCTTGCGGGTGCCCAGCGGGGCGTTGGCGAGCCACTCGCCCTTCGAGTCCGTCACCTCGTACACCCGCCCGCTCTCGGAGCGCGGGAACTTCCCGCCGACGTACAGCTTGTAGGTCTTGAGGACATCAAGACGGCTCACGACATCAGACATCGAGGTAGGCCTCCAGACCGTGGCGGCCACCCTCGCGGCCGTAGCCCGACTCCTTGTAGCCGCCGAACGGCGAGGTCGGGTCGAACTTGTTGAAGGTGTTGGCCCAGACCACGCCGGCCTTGAGCCGGTTGGCGGTCCAGAGGATGCGCGAGCCCTTCTCCGTCCAGATGCCGGCGGAGAGGCCGTACGGGGTGTTGTTGGCCTTCTCGACCGCCTCGGCCGGGGTGCGGAAGGTCAGCACCGACAGGACCGGGCCGAAGATCTCCTCCTGGGCGATCCGGTGGGCCTGGCTGACGCCGGTGAAGACGGTCGGCCTGAACCAGAAGCCGGTGCCCGGCAGCTCGCACGCGGGCGACCAGCGCTCGGCGCCCTCGGCCTCGCCGGCGTCGGTCAGCGCGGTGATCCGGGCCAGCTGGGCGGCCGAGTTGATGGCGCCGATGTCGGTGTTCTTGTCCAGCGGGTCGCCGACCCGCAGGGTGCCCATCCGGCGCTTCAGGGCGTCGAGCAGCTCGTCGTGGATCGACTCCTGGACCAGCAGGCGCGAGCCCGCGCAGCAGACGTGGCCCTGGTTGAAGAAGATGCCGTTGACGATGCCCTCGACCGCCTGGTCGATCGGCGCGTCGTCGAAGACGATGTTCGCGGCCTTGCCGCCGAGCTCCAGCGAGAGCTTCTTGCGGGTACCGGCGATCTGCTTGGCGATCGCCCGGCCGACCGGGGTGGAGCCGGTGAAGGCGACCTTGTTGACGTCCGGGTGCGCGGTGAGCGCGGCGCCGGTGCGGCCGTCACCGGTGACGATGTTGACGACGCCCTTCGGCAGGCCCGCCTGGCGGCAGATCTCGGCGAAGCGCAGCGCGGTCAGCGGGGTGGTCTCGGCCGGCTTCAGCACCACGGTGTTGCCGGTGGCCAGCGCCGGGGCGATCTTCCACGCCAGCATCAGCAGCGGGAAGTTCCACGGGATGACCTGGCCGGCCACGCCCAGCGGGCGGGGGTTCGGGCCGTAGCCGGCGAAGTCGAGCTTGTCGGCCCAGCCCGCGTAGTAGAAGAAGTGCGCGGCGACCAGCGGCAGGTCGACGTCGCGGGTCTCGCGGATCGGCTTGCCGTTGTCGATCGACTCCAGCACGGCCAGCTCGCGGCTGCGCTCCTGGATGATCCGGGCGATCCGGAACAGGTACTTGGCGCGCTCGCTGCCCGGCAGCGCCGACCAGTCGGTGAAGGCCTTGCGGGCGGCGGCGACCGCGCGGTCGACGTCCTCGTCGGTGCCCTGGGCGAACTCGGCGAGCACCTGCTCGGTGGCCGGGTTGACCGTCTTCAGGGCCTCGCTGCCGGAGGAGTCGACGAACTCGCCGCCGATGAAGTGGCCGTAGGAGGTGGCGATGTCACCTGCGGCGGCGGACGACTCGGGAGCCGGGGCGTAGGTGAAGAGGCCGCCGCGCTGGGGGGCCGCGGGCTCCTCGATGTTCTTCTTCTTGGCCATGGTGATCAGTCCACCGTCACGTAGTCGGGGCCGGAGTACCGTCCGGTGGTCAGCTTCTGACGCTGCATCAGCAGGTCGTTGAGGAGGCTGGAGGCGCCGAAGCGGAACCAGTGCGGGGTCAGCCAGTCGTCGCCGAGGGTCTCGTTGACCATCACCAGGTACTTCATGGCGTCCTTGGTGGTCTTGATGCCACCGGCGGGCTTCACGCCGACCTGGACGCCGGTCTGCGCCTTGAAGTCGCGGACGGCCTCCAGCATCAGCAGGGTGACCGGCGGGGTCGCGTTGACGGCGACCTTGCCGGTGGAGGTCTTGATGAAGTCGGCGCCGGCCAGCATCGCCAGCCACGAGACGCGGCGCACGTTGTCGTACGTCTGCAGCTCGCCGGTCTCGAAGATCACCTTGAGGTGGGCGGCGGTGCCGTCGGGGCGCTTGCACGCCTCCTTGACGGCGACGATCTCGTTGAAGACGTCCAGGTAGCGGCCGGAGAGGAAGGCGCCCCGGTCGATCACCATGTCGATCTCGTCGGCGCCGGCCGCGACCGCGTCGGCGGTGTCGGCGAGCTTGACCGGGAGCGCGGCGCGCCCGGCGGGGAAGGCGGTGGCGACGGAGGCGACCTGGATGTCGGTGCCCCGCAGTGCGTCCTTCGCGGTGGCGACCATGTCCGGGTAGACACAGATGGCGGCGACGCGCGGGGTGGTCGGGTCGGACGGATCGGGGGTCCGGCCCTTGGCGCACAGTGCGCGCACCTTGCCGGCCGTGTCCGCGCCTTCGAGCGTGGTCAGGTCGATCATCGAGATGGCCAGGTCGATGGCGTACGCCTTCGCCGTGGTCTTGATCGAGCGGGTACCGAGAGTGGCGGCGCGCGCCTCCAGGCCGACCTGGTCGACGCCGGGCAGGCCGTGCAGGAAGCGGCGGAGCGAGGCCTCGGACGCCGCAACGTCCTGAAGACCGCTGCCCGCAGCGCCGGGGGCATTGGCTGCAAGAGTGGACATAGTCACCACACCAGCATATCTACGCGCGTAGTCAACCGCTAGGCCCCCCACCTTTCGATGCCGGACCGAGATCTCGGCCCCGCCCCGGGCCGATCGCCGACGGGCCGGAGCCGGGCGGACGCGGACGGTGGGCGCGAACGGTGGGCGCACCCACCCGGGCGGGGCGGAGGACGGCCGGGGTCGCCACGGTGATCGCCGCCCCTGTAGATCAGGGGGAGCATGGGGCAGAATCGTCGCCATGACCGAATCCGACGGCAAGCCCCACCAGGGCTCGGCCGGCTCCGACGGGGAGCCCGTGTACGCGGACCGCGTGTACCGCTCCATTCCCGGTGTGATCTCCGGTGTGCTGCTGTTGGCCGTGGCCGGGTGGCTGATCGGGGACGCGGCGCTGAACGGCACGGGGAAGACCCCG
The DNA here is from genome assembly GCF_042882445.1 of Kitasatospora sp. NPDC058218. Taxonomy (NCBI): domain Bacteria; kingdom Bacillati; phylum Actinomycetota; class Actinomycetes; order Kitasatosporales; family Streptomycetaceae; genus Kitasatospora; species Kitasatospora sp. NPDC058218. Next base: position 23,938 of record NZ_JBHVWC010000058.1, read on the forward strand.
TACGTGTCGCTGGCCGCGGTGCCGGTGTTCGCCCTCCCGGTGATCGCGTACACCCTGCGGCCGGCGGTGCGGGCGAACGAGCGGCGGCTGGTGGTGCGCAACCCGCTGCGGACGATCACGGCGCCGTGGGCGGCCGTGGACGCACTGCGCGCCGGGTACTCGGTGGAGCTGCTGGCCGACGGCCACAAGTACCAGGTGTGGGCCGTGCCGGTGTCGCTGCGCCAGCGCAAGCGGGCCAACCGGATGCAGCAGCGCGGCGGGGAGCAGCACGCCTCCCGGCTGGGGACGACCTTCGGCCGGCCGGCGCCGTCGGTGGTCGAGGGCGCGCCCGACCCGAACCGGGCCTGGTCCGACCAGGTGGTCGCGATCCTGCAGGAGATGGCCGAGCGGAACGCGGGCCGCCCCGAGGCGGCCGGCCCGGTGGTCGTGCGCTGGTGCTGGTGGATCATCGCGCCGACCCTGGCGGGCCTGGCCGCGTTGATCGTCGCGATCGTGGTCTGACGCGGTCGCGCGCCGACGACACGACGAAGGGGCCCCCGCCGGGGGCCCCTTCGTCGTGCGCGGGTTCGTTGTGCGCGGTCCGGTCAGCCGTCGATGCCGGCGGCCACGGCCAGGTCGCGCTTGATCGCGCCGAGCAGCTCCGCGGCGCGCGCCCGGGCGGCGGCCAGGTCGGCGGCGGAGCCGACCGGGAGGACGACCTCCAGGTAGCACTTCAGCTTGGGCTCGGTGCCGGACGGCCGGACCACGATCCGGGCCGAGCGGACGGCCTCGCCGGCCAGGTAGTAGCGCAGGCCGTCGGTGGGCGGCAGGTCGGCGGAGCCCGCGGTCAGGTCGTCGGCCCGGGTGACCGTCAGGCCGGCCAGCACGGTCGGCGGCTGCTCGCGCAGGCGCCGCATCGCCTCGGCGATCAGCGAGAGGTCCTCCACCCGGACGGAGAGCTGGTCGGTGGCGTGCAGGCCGTGCTCCAGCGCCAGGTCGTCCAGCAGGTCGGCGAGGGTGCGGCCGGAGCGCTTGAGGGTGGCGGCCAGCTCGGCGACCAGCAGGGCGGCGGTGATGCCGTCCTTGTCGCGCACGCCCTGCGGGTCGACGCAGTAGCCGAGCGCCTCCTCGAAGCCGTAGCGCAGGCCGTCGGCCCGGGCGATCCACTTGAAGCCGGTCAGCGTCTCGGCGTAGCCCAGGCCGGCCGCCTCGGCGATCCGGCCGAGCAGGGTGGAGGAGACGATGGTGGTGGCGAAGGTGCCGGTGGCCCGCTTGGCGACCAGGGCGGCGCCGAGCAGCGCGCCCACGTCGTCGCCGCGCAGCATCCGCCAGCCGGTGCCGTTGCCGTCGGCGGTGCCGTTGGCCGGGACGGCCACCGCGCAGCGGTCGGCGTCCGGGTCGTTGGCGATGACGATGTCCGGGCCGACCGAGGCGGCGGTGCGGAAGGCGAGGTCCATCGCCCCCGGCTCCTCCGGGTTGGGGAAGGCCACGGTCGGGAAGTCCGGGTCGGGCTCGGCCTGTTCGGCGACCACGGTGGGCGCGGGGAAGCCGGCCCGCCGGAAGGCGGCGACCAGGGTGTCCCGGCCGACGCCGTGCATCGGGGTGTAGACGACGTCCAGGTCGCGCGGGCTGTGCGGGTCCACGATGGAGACGGCGCGGGTCAGGTACGCGTCCACCACGTCCTCGCCGACGACGTCCCAGCCGTCCGCGGCGAGCGGGACCTCGGTGAGCGAGCCGATCGCGTCGATCTCGGCCGCGATCCCGGCGTCGGCCGGCGGGACGATCTGCGAGCCGTCGCCCAGGTAGACCTTGTAGCCGTTGTCCTGCGGCGGGTTGTGGCTGGCGGTGACGGTGACGCCGGCGGCCGCGCCCAGGTGGCGGACGGCGAAGGCGAGCACCGGGGTGGGCAGGGCGCGCGGCAGCAGCGCGGCCCGCAGGCCGGCGCCGACCACCACGGCGGCGGTGTCCCGGGCGAAGTCGTACGACTTGTGCCGGGCGTCGTAGCCGATGACGACGAGGTCGCCCAGGTTCTCCTTCTTCACGTACGCCACCAGGCCGGCGGCGGCCCGGATCACCACGGCGCGGTTCATCCGCATCGGGCCCGCGCCCAGCTCGCCGCGCAGGCCGGCGGTACCGAACTGGAGCCGGCCGGAGAAGCGCTCGGCCAGCCGCGACCAGGCGATCTTGCTGTCCGACTCGGCGTCCGGGCCCTCGGCCTCGGCGAGCAGCGCGGCCAGCTCCTCACGGGTCTGCGGGTCGGGGTCCTCGGCCAGCCAGGTCCGGGCCCGGGCGAGGAGATCGGTGGTGGGTGCCTGCGTCATGGCTGCAGCTCCATCGGGAAGTGCGTCGGTTCGGTCGGCCGGAGGGTTCCGCAAGAAGTGGGGGCGCACGCGGACGGGGCCCGCGGGCGGGTGTGATCAGCGGATCACAGCCGCTCGCGGACCCCGTCGCTCACGATCGTGCGTCGGGGTGTGTCTGACAATCAACACCGCGCGCCGGGCGCGGATTGTCAGACACGCCCTGGGTCAGATCCGCTCGAGGACCTTCGCCAGCAGCGCGCCCATGCGCTCGGCGGAGGCCTTGCCGGCCTCCAGCACCTCGGCGTGGTTGAGCGGCTCGCCGGTGATGCCGGCGGCCAGGTTGGTGACCAGCGAGATGCCGAGCACCTCGGAACCGGCCTCACGGGCGGCGATGGCCTCCAGCGTGGTGGACATGCCGACCAGCTCGCCGCCGATCACCCGGGCCATGTGGACCTCGGCCGGGGTCTCGTAGTGCGGGCCGCGGAACTGCACGTAGACGGCCTCGTCGAGGGTGGAGTCCACCTCGCGGCAGAGGTCGCGCAGACGCTTGGAGTAGAGGTCCGTCAGGTCGACGAAGTTGGCGCCGACGATCGGGGAGTCCGCGGTCAGGTTGATGTGGTCGCTGATCAGGACCGGCTGGCCGGGGACCCAGCCCTCGCGCAGACCGCCGCAGCCGTTGGTCAGCACGATGATGCCGCAGCCCGCGGCGGCCGCGGTGCGCACGCCGTGGACCACGGTGGCCACGCCGTGGCCCTCGTAGTAGTGGTTGCGGCCCAGGAAGATCAGGGCGCGCTTGTCGCCGATCTTCACCGAGCGGATCGTGCCGGCGTGGCCGGCCACGGCGGGGGCGGGGAAGCCCGGGAGGTCGGTGACCGGGAACTCCGCCACGGTCTCGCCGAGGGCGTCGGCGGCCGGCACCCAGCCGGAGCCCATCACCAGGGCGACGTCGTGGCGCTCGGCGCCGGTCAGCTCGCGCAGGCGCTCGGCGGCGGCCTGGGCGGCGGCGTAGGGGTCGGCGGAGACGACCGACTGAGGAGATGCGTTCACACGTCCGAGGATAGACGGGAATCGGCTACGCGCGTAGAAAATCCTGGTACGACGTGCCGGATCGTTACCCGGATGGCGTGAAAGTACAGCTCGGAGGCCTGGTTCCGGGCCCCGGGCCGGAGCAACGCACAGGCGCGTCGCGTCGCGCGGCCCCGGCGTGCCCCGGCCGCGCCGCGCGAGCGGTCAGCAGGGGCGGCGGCGCAGGTCCAGGACGTAGTCGTGCGGAGCGCCGGCGCTCTCCGCGGCGTCGGCGACGAGGCCCAGGTAGCGGGCGGCGGGCAGGCCGCCCTCGTAGTCGTTGAGCACGTACGTCCAGACCTGGATGTCACCGTCCAGGGTGTGCGCGCGCAGCTTGATCTTGCGGTAGATGCCGAGCTGGACGCCCTCCCAGCGGTCCAGGCCCTCCTCGTCCATCGGCGCGACGTCGTACAGCGAGACGAAGACCTGCTCCTTCTCGTCCTCGACCACGGTGGCCAGCGAGCCCTCCCAGCCCAGCTGCTCGCCGCCGAAGGTGAGCCGCCAGCCGTCCAGCCACCCGGTACCGCGCAAGGGGGAGTGCGGAGCGCGGCGGGTCATCTGCCGTGCATCGAGGTTCGTGGCATACGCGGCGTAGAGGGGCATGGGGTGCAGCCTAGACCGTCCGTCGACCGGCGTAGGGGGGAAGCGGCGGCGCGGGGGTGCGCGCACCGCGCCGCCGCCGCCGGCCTCGGGCCGGTCCGGAGCGGTCGTGCGATCGGACAGGAGCCCGACCCCGGCGTGGCGGCGCGCTCGGCGTACGGGACAATGGGGGGCGTGACTCGGATCGTGATCATCGGTGGCGGACCCGGCGGCTACGAGGCGGCGCTCGTCGCCTCCCAGCTCGGCGCGGAGGTGACCGTCGTCGACCGCGACGGTCTGGGCGGATCGGCGGTGCTCACGGACTGCGTTCCGTCGAAGACGCTGATCGCGACCGCGGAGGTGATGACGACCTTCGACAGCTCCTACGAGGAGCTGGGCATCATCGTCGCCGACGACACCCCGCCGCTGGAGCGGCAGGCACGGGTGGTCGGCGTGGACCTCGGCAAGGTCAACCGACGCGTCAAGCGCCTCGCCATCGCGCAGTCCCACGACATCACCCAGTCGGTGACCCGCGCCGGCGTCACCGTGCTGCGCGGCCGGGGCCGGCTCGGCGGCGGCGGGCAGGCCGTGGACGGCTCCCGCGAGGTGCTGGTGGACGCCCCCGACGGCAGCGTCCAGTCGCTGCGCGCGGACGCGGTGCTGATCGCCACCGGCGCGCACCCGCGCGAACTGCCGGACGCCCAGCCGGACGGCGAGCGGATCCTGACCTGGACCCAGGTGTACGACCTGGAGGAGCTGCCGCGCGAGCTGATCGTGGTCGGTTCCGGCGTCACCGGCGCCGAGTTCGCCGGCGCGTACCAGGCGCTCGGCTCCAAGGTCACCCTGGTGTCGAGCCGCGACCGGGTGCTGCCGGGCGAGGACCCGGACGCCGCCGAGGTGCTGGAGGAGGTCTTCCGCCGCCGCGGCATGAACGTGATGAGCCGCAGCCGGGCCGAAACGGTGAAGAGGGTGTCCGCACGGGTGGGGGACCCGCAGGGACCCTCCTCGCCGGAGGCGGGCGAGGAGGGACGGGTGGGCGACCACGTCGAGGTGACGCTCTCCGACGGCACGGTGATCAAGGGCTCGCACTGCCTGATGGCGGTCGGCTCGATCCCCAACACCGCCGAGATGGGCCTGGAGGAGGCGGGGGTCAAGCTCAACGACTGGGGCCAGATCAAGGTCGACCGGGTCTCCCGCACCAGCGCCCCCGGCGTGTACGCGGCCGGCGACTGCACCGGCGTCTTCATGCTCGCCTCGGTGGCGGCCATGCAGGGCCGGATCGCGATGTACCACGCGCTCGGCGACGCGGTGCAGCCGCTGAACCTGAAGACCGTGGCCTCCAACGTCTTCACCGACCCGGAGATCGCCACCGTCGGCTACACCGCCGCCGACGTGAGTTGCGGCAAGATGGACGCGGTCGAGGTCAAGCTGCCGCTGCGCGGCAACCCGCGGGCCAAGATGCAGGGCATCCGGGACGGCTTCGTGAAGCTGTTCTGCCGTCCGGGCACCGGCATCGTGGTCGGCGGCGTGGTGGTCGCCCCGCGCGCCAGCGAGCTGATCCACCCGATCGCACTCGCGGTGGACGCCAATCTGACGGTCGAACAGGTGGCCAGCGCCTTCACCGTCTACCCGTCCGTCTCCGGCTCGACCGCCGAGGCCGCCCGCCAGCTGCACATCCGCAAGCGGGCCGACGGCGAATCCTGAGCACCCGACGCACAGTTGAGGGCGGCTGCCGTTCGGCGGCCGCCCTTCGCGCGGCGGGGGTCGTCACCCGGACGGCGGGCGCAGTCCCGGGTTGCTGACGGCGCGTATTGTACGGTCACGCGCCGCTCGTGCGTGAGCAATTCCCGCTACTAGCTGCAAACGCCTGAAAGCAGACGGTCACGCAGGTTACCGTCGGTTCTGTGTTTGCAGCAGAACGTCGCCAGTTGATCCTCGAAATGGTGCGCGCCAACGGAGCTGTGTCGCTCCGCGAACTGGCCCGCGTCGTCCAGACCTCCGAAGTGACCGTACGTCGTGACGTACGGGCGCTGGAGGCAGAAGGGCTCCTCGACCGCCGGCACGGCGGCGCGGTGCTCCCCGGCGGCTTCAGCCGCGAACCCGGCTATCCGCAGAAGACCCACCTCTCCGCGGCCGAGAAGAGCGCCATCGCCGATCTCGCCGCGGGCCTGGTGGAGGAGGGCGACGCCGTGGTGGTCGGCGCCGGCACCACCACGCAGGAGCTGGCCCGCCGGCTGGCCCGGGTGCCCGGGCTGACGGTGGTCACCAACTCCCTGCTGGTGGCCCAGGCGCTGGCCCATGCCAACCGGGTGGAGGTGGTGATGACCGGCGGGACCCTGCGGGGCTCCAACTACGCCCTGGTGGGCAGCGGTGCCGAGCAGTCGCTGCACGGGCTGCGGGTCTCCAAGGCGTTCATCTCCGGCAGTGGGCTGACCGCCGAGCGCGGGCTGTCGACCACGAACATGCTCTCCGCGAGCGTGGACCGGGCTCTGGTGCAGTCGGCTGCCGAGGTCATCGTCCTCGCCGACCACACCAAGCTCGGCGCGGACACCATGTTCCAGACCGTCCCGACCGAGACCATCACCCGGCTGGTCACCGACGAGCACGCCGCCGCCGACGACGCCACCGCACGCGAGCTGGACGCGCTCGCCGACTGCGGGGTGCAGATCGACCTGGCGCCGCTGGGCGCCGCGCCGACCGGGGACGCCCCCGTGCACGGCACCGGCAGCGGGCCCGTCCACCAGACCCAGCCCGGCCCGCTGGCCCGGCGGGTCGCCCCGCCGCCCGGCGGTGCCCCGCTGCCCGGCCAGCGCCGCCCCGGCGCGCACGGCGGCCCCGGCGGGCCGGGCGGCCCGCTGCCGGCCCGGCTCGCCGAGCTGGGGGCCGTCCCGCGCGGGCGCTGACCGGCACCCGCGCCGGACCGGTGCCACCGCCGGCATGCGCCGTCGCGCACCGGTGCCGCGAGGGCCGGAAACGGAACCGGTCCGCACACCCCGAGGGGCGTACGGACCGGTCCGGCGGCCGAAGCCGTCAGTCCTTGATCTCGCAGAGCGCGGCGCCGCTGCTGACGCTCCCGCCGACCTCGGCCTTGAGGCCGACCACGGTGCCCGCCTTGTGCGCGTTCAGCGGCTGCTCCATCTTCATCGCCTCCAGGACGACGATCAGCTCGCCCTCGGCGACGACCTGGCCCTCCTCGACGGCGACCTTGACGATGGTGCCCTGCATCGGCGAGGCCAGCGTGTCACCGCTGACCGCCGAGCCGGCCTTCTTGGCGCCGACCCGGCGCTTGGCCTTGGCCGCACCGCCGGCACCGGCCGCCGGGGCCGACGCGACGCCCAGCGAGGACGGCAGCGAGACCTCGATCCGCTTGCCGCCGACCTCGACCACCACGGTCTCCCGGCCCTCGGCCTCCTCGCCCTCGCCGGGCGCACCGGCGAACGCGGGGATGGTGTTGTCGAACTCGGTCTCGATCCAGCGGGTGAAGACCGTGAACGGCCCCTCGCCGCCGTGCACCTCGGGCGCGAACGCCGGGTCGGTCACGACCGCCTGGTGGAACGGGATGGCGGTGGCCATGCCCTCGACCTTGAACTCGGACAGCGCGCGGGCGGCGCGCTGCAGCGCCTGCTGGCGGCTGGCGCCGGTGACGACCAGCTTGGCGAGCAGCGAGTCCCAGGCGGGGCCGATGACCGAGCCGCTCTCCACGCCCGCGTCCAGCCGCACGCCCGGGCCGGACGGCGGCGCGAACAGCGTCACCGTGCCGGGCGCGGGCAGGAAGCCGCGGCCCGGGTCCTCGCCGTTGATGCGGAACTCGATCGAGTGACCCCGCACCTCCGGGTCGTCGTACCCGAGCTCCTCGCCGTCGGCGATCCGGAACATCTCGCGGACCAGGTCGATCCCGGTGACCTCCTCGGAGACCGGGTGCTCCACCTGGAGGCGGGTGTTGACCTCCAGGAAGGAGATCAGCCCGTCCTGGGAGACCAGGAACTCGCAGGTACCGGCACCGACGTAGCCGGCCTCCTTCAGGATGGCCTTGGACGCCCGGTAGAGCTCGGCGTTCTGCTCGGGGGTGAGGAACGGCGCGGGGGCCTCCTCGACCAGCTTCTGGTGCCGGCGCTGCAGCGAGCAGTCACGGGTCGACACGACCACCACGTTGCCGTGCTGGTCGGCCAGACACTGGGTCTCGACGTGCCGGGGCTTGTCCAGGTACTGCTCGACGAAGCACTCGCCGCGCCCGAAGGCGGCGACCGCCTCGCGCACCGCGGACTCGTACAGCTCCGGGATCTCCTCCAGCGTGCGGGCGACCTTCAGACCGCGGCCGCCACCGCCGAACGCCGCCTTGATGGCGACCGGGAGGCCGTGCTCCTGGGCGAAGACGACGACCTCGTCGGCGCCCGAGACCGGCTCCGGCGTACCGGCGACCAGCGGGGCACCGGCGCGCTGCGCCACGTGCCGGGCGGTGACCTTGTCACCGAGGTCGCGGATGGCCTGCGGCGGCGGGCCGATCCAGGTCAGCCCCGCGTCGAGGACGGCCTGGGCGAAGTCGGCGTTCTCCGACAGGAAGCCGTAGCCGGGGTGGACGGCGTCCGCTCCGGAGTCGGCGGCGGCCTTCAGGACCTTCGCGATGTCGAGGTAGCTGGTACCGGGGGTGTCGCCGCCCAGCGCGTAAGCCTCGTCGGCCGCGCGGACGTGCAGCGCATCCCGGTCCGGCTCGGCGTAGACGGCGACGCTGGCGATACCGGCGTCCGAGCAGGCCCGGGCGACGCGGACGGCGATTTCCCCGCGGTTGGCGATGAGCACCTTGCGCACTGTGGCTCCCTTCTTGAACCTGGTCGAGTTTATGGATTTCTGGGTGGTACCGGCGAGTAGCCCCAGGTTGTGAACTATCCCACACGGAGGGTGATGCGATTCGGGGCCCGATCCGCGGCCCGGTCCGGGTCTTCCCAGGTGGCCACCGGTGCCGCCGCCGGGCACCGTCCGGTGCGGACGGCGGCGGGGCGGCGCGGCGGCACGGTGGCCTTGGCCACACTCACCCGGCAGGGGCCGCGGAGGCGGTCCGCTCACGGGCCTGCGCGGTGACGTCGGCGGCCAGTTCCACCACATCGGGTCCGTAGGCCTTCGGGTTGACGACCTTGAGGACCAGGGCGAACGTGCCGTCCTCACCGTACCGGCGGGCGAGCCGGCGGTGGTTGGCGACGAGGTAGCGGACGCCGGCGTGGTTGGCGATACCGGTCTGGCCGGAGATCAGGAAGACCGGGCGCCCTCCCTCGGGGGTGGAGAGCCGGGCCAACAGCGCGTACACCTCGTCGTCCCAGTCGACGGTGAACGTCCGCTCGCCCGCCACGATGACGTTGCTCGGCCCGTCCGCCCCGCTGGTGACCGTCACCCCGGGCAGTCCCCAGGCCAGGTGGGCGGCCATCCGCTCGTTGCTGCTCGGGCCGCCGAAGCAGAACTCGGTCTTGGCACCCAGGCCGCGGTGGACGGCGTCGTGCGCGACCAGTTCGGTCTGCGCGCCGCACTCCTTCACCAGGGCGGCCAGCTCCATCAGCGCGTAGGCGTCGCGCCGGGTGACCGTCCGGGCGTGCGCGCCGACCCCGACGCTGCGGTTCACCACGATCAGGCACTCGCCGCCGGCCGGCAGGCCGAAGAACGAGCGGATCCGCTCCAGCCGCCTCCGGCGACGCAGGTTCTGCGCGAGCCAGCCGAGCGCGGCACTGATCGCGCTCGCCACCAGCCCCAGCAGCACGTTGACCAGACTGTCGGTCATCGGCCTGTCCCCTCCCCGTTCGAACGGCGGCGGTCAGCCTAGCGGGCGCCCGCGACGGCCACGGGTACGGACCGTTGACGGCGCCCCACCACGCTCCCGGCGTGCCTCGAACGATCTCCTCCACGGGGAAGCGGGCGGCGGCGGCCGCCGCCCGCACGCCGGCGGGTCAGACCCAGAGGTCGGTGATCCGGACGCCGAGGTCGGCGAGCAGCCTGCGCAGCAGCGGCAGGGAGAGGCCGATGACGTTGCCCGGGTCGCCGTCGATGCCCTCGACGAACGGCGCCGAGCGGCCGTCCAGGGTGAACGCGCCGGCCACGTGCAACGGCTCGCCGGAGGCGATGTAGGCGGCGACCTCGGCATCGTCCGGGGTGCCGAAGCGGACGGTGGTGGAGGCGGTGGCCGAGGACTGCTCGCCGGTCACCGTGTCGATCACGCAGTGCCCGGTGCGCAGCACCCCGGACCGGCCGCGCATCGCCTGCCAGCGGGCCAGCGCCTCGGCGGCGTCGGCGGGCTTGCCGAGCGCCTGCCCGTCCAGCTCCAGCACCGAGTCGCAGCCGATCACCAGCTCGCCGCCGGTCAGCTCGGCGGCGACCGCCTTGGCCTTGGCCTCGGCGAGCACGAGGGCGAGCTCGGCGGGGGAGGCGGCGGTGATCGCGTCCTCGTCGACGCCGCTGACCACCACGCGCGGGTCGAGACCCGCCTGGCGCAGCAGCCCGAGGCGGGCGGGGGAGGCGGAGGCGAGCACGAGGGTGCGGCGGTCGGTCATGCCCACCAGGGTAGGGGGTGGCCCGGTGGCCGTCCGCACGGTTCGGGAGGGGCGTTCAGACCATCAGCAGGACGGCGATCAGCAGGAGGCAGGCCGCGAGCACGTGGCCGGCGCGGCGCAGCCTCTCCTGCAGCCGCCGGGCCTCCGGGGAGGGCTCGTCGCGGGGGTCTGACCAGAGCACCCCTCCAGGGTGCGCCGCGCCGCCGCGGTGACGCCTGAGTACGCGTACTCAGCTTTCGGGGCAATCCGGGCGGCCCGGGGGCACGGGGTCGGGGGAGCCCGGGGGCGGGCCGGTGGCCCACCCCCGGGACGGCGCTCCTAGCCCGCCCAGCCCGAGGTGCGCCAGGCGTTGACGCCGGGGCGGGGGGCGTTGCGCAGCCGGCGGGCGCGGTCGTTCCAGGGGGAGTCCGGGCCGGCGCCCGCCCGGCGGGCCGCCTCGGCGGCGGCCTGTGCGGCGGCGGCCCGGGACTGGACCACCGCCAGGACGGTGGCCAGCTCCTCGGGGGTCGGCTGCCCGTGCAGCACGTGGATCGGGGCCATGGCTCAATCCTCTCGCGACAGCCGCTTACAGGGGGATGTTTCCGTGCTTCTTCGGCGGCAGCACCTCGCGCTTGCCGCGCAGCGCCCGCAGCCCGCGGACGATGTGCCGGCGGGTCTCGCTCGGCGCGATGACGGCGTCCACGTAGCCGCGCTCGGCGGCCAGGTACGGGTTGAGCAGGGTGTCCTCGTAGGAGGCGATCAGCTCGGCCCGCTTGGCCTCGACGTCGTCCGCCTCGGCCAGCTCGCGCCGGTGCAGGATGTTGACCGCGCCCTGTGCGCCCATCACGGCGATCTGCGCGGTCGGCCAGGCGAGGTTGAGGTCGGCGCCCAGGTGCTTGGAGCCCATCACGTCGTACGCGCCGCCGAAGGCCTTGCGGGTGATCACGGTGATCAGCGGGACGGTGGCCTCGGCGTAGGCGTAGATCAGCTTGGCGCCGCGGCGGATGATGCCGTCCCACTCCTGCTCGGTGCCGGGCAGGAAGCCGGGCACGTCGACGAAGGTCAGCACCGGGATGTTGAACGAGTCGCAGGTCCGGATGAACCGGGCGGCCTTCTCGCTGGCGGCGATGTCCAGGCAGCCGGCCAGGTCCATCGGCTGGTTGCCGACGATGCCGACCGGGTGGCCCTCGACCCGGCCGAAGCCGGTGATGATGTTGCCGGCGTACAGCGGCTGGGTCTCCAGGAACTCGCCGTCGTCCAGGACGTGCTCGATCACGGTGTGCATGTCGTACGGCTGGTTCGCCGAGTCCGGGACGAGGGTGTCGAGTTCGAGGTCCTCGTCGGTGACCGAGAGGTCCGCCTCCTCGGGGAAGGACGGCGGGTCGGAGAGGTTGTTGGAGGGCAGGTACGAGAGCAGGCTCTTGACGTACTCGATCGCCTCCTTCTCGTCCGCGGCCAGGTAGTGCGCGTTGCCCGACTTGGTGTTGTGGGTGCGCGCGCCGCCCAGCTCCTCCATGCCGACGTCCTCGCCGGTGACGGTCTTGATCACGTCCGGGCCGGTGATGAACATGTGCGAGGTCTGATCGGCCATCACCACGAAGTCGGTGATCGCGGGGGAGTACACCGCGCCGCCCGCGCAGGGGCCCATGATCAGCGAGATCTGCGGGACCACGCCGGAGGCGTGCACGTTGCGGCGGAAGATCTCGCCGTACAGGCCGAGCGAGACCACGCCCTCCTGGATCCGGGCGCCGCCGGAGTCGTTGATGCCGATGACCGGGCAGCCGGTCTTCAGCGCGAAGTCCATCACCTTGACGATCTTCTCGCCGAACACCTCGCCGAGCGAGCCGCCGAAGACGGTGAAGTCCTGCGCGAAGACGGCCACCTGACGGCCGTCGACGGTGCCGTAGCCGGTGACCACGCCGTCGCCGTACGGGCGGTTCTTCTCCTGGCCGAAGTTGATCGAACGGTGCCGGGCGAACTCGTCGAACTCCACGAAGGAGCCCTCGTCCATCAGCTCGACGACGCGCTCACGGGCGGTCAGCTTGCCCTTGGCGTGCTGCTTCTCCACGGCCTTGGCGGAGCCGGAGTGCACCGCCTCGTCGATCCTGCGCCGCAGGTCGGCGAGCTTGCCGGCGGTGGTGTGGGGGTCGTACGGGGCCTCGGTCATCGGGTGGGCTCTCCCTGATCCATGGGCCGCGGCCTGTTCGGTGGTACGCGGGTCTGGGCGGGGACACGCGCATGAGGGCAGGGCGGCGCAACGAACTACCGTCGAGTAGCGTAGCCAGCGCGCGGGGTTTCCCGTTATGGCCAGCGACACAGTGTGTCAACGCCCGTTCTGCGGGACGATGTGGCGGCCTACGGCCACGGCGCCGGCCAGGCCCTAGTCTCGTGGTCATGACCGATCCCGTCACCCCCCGCCGCAGTGGACTGCGCGGCTTCGGCCACGCCGGGCCGTCGCCCTGGACCGATCTGGACCGGCCACCGCTGGACGCCGAGGCCCTGCGCCGCGACCTCGTCCTGCCGGGCGGGCTCTGGACCTCGCTGGACGTCGTCACCGACACCGGCTCCACCAACAGCGACCTCGCCGCCCGCGCCAAGCAGGGCGCGCCGCAGGGCGCCGTGCTGGTCGCGGAGGCGCAGAGCGCCGGACGCGGCCGGCTGGAGCGGCAGTGGACGGCGCCGCCCCGCTCCGGGCTCTTCCTCTCCGTCCTGCTTCGCCCGGACGGGGTACCCGTCGAGCGGTACGGCTGGTTGCCGATCCTGGTCGGCGTCGCGGCGGCCGCCACGCTGAGCCGGGTCGCCGAGGTCGAGGTCGGCCTGAAATGGCCCAACGACCTCCAGGTCGGGATCGACGGCGCGGAGCGCAAGATCGGCGGCATCCTCACCGAACTGAGCGGCGGCGCGGTGGTGGCCGGCCTCGGCATCAACGTCTCGCTGCGCGCGGACGAACTGCCCGTGCCCACCGCCGCCTCGCTGGCCCTGGCCGGCGCCGCGGTGACCGACCGGCCCACCCTGCTGCGCGCGCTGCTGCGCGAGTTCGCCGGCCTCTACACCGAGTGGACGGCCGCCGCCGGCGACCCGCACGCCAGCGGCCTGCTGTCCGCCTACGCGGACCGCTGCACCACCCTCGGCCGGCCGGTCAAGGTCCATCTGCCGGGTGACCGGGAGCTGCTCGGCGAGGCGGTGGCGATCGACGGCGACGGCCGGCTGGTGGTCCGCACGCCCGACGGCGCACGCCGGGCGGTGGGCGCGGGAGACGTCGTCCACGTGCGCCCCGAGCCGCGCTGAGCGGGACTCTTCACCTCTCCTTGACCCGGGCGGATGCCCCGGATCGCGGGATTCCGTGCGAACATTCCACCTGGCAGCAGTGTGAGGCGCGCCACTGCCCGAAGGGTGGCGGGCGCGCCCGGGACAGGCAGGACACGAGGCAAGTGCGGCAACCGCACGGGGACGGACCGGTGGCAGAGGACGGCGGCAACGGCGGTACGGCGGGCTCCGACGACCAGACGGTCGCGCTCGACCTGGAACGCCTGATCCTGGACGCACCACGCCGCTACACCCCGTACCAGGCCGCCCGGGCCGCCGACGTCCCGATGGAGCTGGCCACCCGCTTCTGGCGGGCGATGGGCTTCCCGGACATCGGGCAGTCCCGGGCGCTCACCGACGGGGACGTGATCGCGCTGCGCCGGCTCGCCGGTCTGGTGGAGTCGGGCCTGCTCAGCGAGCCGATGGCGATCCAGGTGGCCCGTTCGACCGGGCAGACCACCGCCCGGCTGGCCGGCTGGCAGATGGACACCTTCCTGGAGAACCTCACCCAGTCCGTCGAACCCGGTCTGACCCGCGCCGACGTGGCCTACCCGCTGGTCGAGCTGCTGCTGCCGGAGCTGGAGCAGTTCCTCGTGTACGTCTGGCGCCGCCAGCTGGCCGCCGTCACCGGCCGGGTGGTGCAGGCCGCCGAGGACACCGAGATCACCAGCGGCCGGCTGGCCGTCGGCTTCGCCGACCTGGTCGGCTTCACCCGGCTCTCCCGCCGGCTGGAGGAGGAGGAGCTCGGCGAGCTGGTCGAGACCTTCGAGAACACCTGCTCCGACCTGATCGCCGGCCAGGGCGGCCGGGTGATCAAGACCCTCGGCGACGAGATCCTCTACGTCTCCGAGGACCCGGGGACGGCCGCCGAGATCGCACTCAGCCTGATCGAGGCCCTGGCCGAGGACGACACCATCCCCGCGCTGCGGGTCGGCATGGCCTTCGGCACCGTCACCTCGCGGATGGGCGACGTCTTCGGCACCACGGTCAACCTCGCCAGCCGGCTCACCTCGATCGCACCCAAGGACGCGGTGCTGATCGACGGCGAACTCGCGGCCGCGCTGGAGCAGAACGGCAGCGTCGCCCCGGCCGACGCGGACGGCCCGGGGCTGGCCGAGGCCCTGTCGACCGCCGCCGGGCTGCCCGCCTCCGGGCTCCCGGTACCGGGACCGGACGCCGGGCACCGGTTCAACCTCCAGCCGATGTGGCGCCGCCCGGTGCGCGGGCTCGGGCTGGTCGAGCCGTGGCTGCTGTCGCGGCGGCCGCGCGGGGCGTAGCCCTCCCGACGAAGCGGAGCGTGGCCCTCCCGAGGGAGCGGGGCGTGGCCCTCCCCGAGGAGCGGTCGGTCGCGCGCCGGGTTTCCCGCACCGCCCGGAATGCTCGGCGGCGTACGGGGTAGGCGGGTCTTCGCACGAAGCGGTCCGGGGCGGGGTGTCCGGGCCGGTCCCGCGGCGGGGTCCGCGGCCGTCGTCCGAAAGCCGTACGGCTGAAACCGGTCCCGGTCGCGAGGATCCGTGCGGGCAAACGGGGCATAACCGAACGAAACCGCCATAGTCTTGGTGCAAGCGGCTGGACGGGTCCGGTTCTCGGTGGGGTGAGCCACGGGCCGAACAGGACCGAGCACAGGGAACGAGGCGAGCCGGTGGGCAGTGAGGCGATCACGACGGACCGCGGCTGCGTGTGCGACCGCACAGAGCCGCCCGCCGCCCCCGACCCGCGACTGACGTCCGTCGTGGAGCTCGCCCAGGACATGGCGGGGGCGCTCACCCCGCTGGAGGCCGTCCGCGCGGCGGCCGCCCGCGCCACCGAGGCCCTCGGCGCCACCATGGCGGCCGTCTCGGTCTGGGACCGGGAGTCCGGCCGGCTGCGGGTGCTGGTCAACCACGGGGAGCTGGCACCGGGCGAGGAGGAGCTGCCGCAGGACGAGTCCTACCCGGTGGCCGACTTCCCCGAGATCGTCACCTACCTGGAGGAGCGCTGGACCACCGGCCGGCTGCCCCGCGCCTGGCTGCAGAGCGCCGAGAACACCGAGCCGCACGCCGGGCACTCGCACCCCACCGCCGGGGCCTACTGCCAGGAGCGCGCCGCCGCGCTGCGCCGGCGCGGCCGGGCCTGCTGCGTGGTCGCCCCGATCGTGCTCCACGGGCAGGCCTGGGGCGAGCTCTACCTGGCCAGGTCCACCGGGACGCCGGAGTTCACCGAGGGCGACGCCGACTACGCCACCCTGCTCGCCGCCCAGATCTCGGCCGGACTCGCCCAGACCGAGCGCCTCGCCGACCTGCGCAAGCTCGCCTTCTCCGACCCGCTGACCGGCCTGGCCAACCGGCGGGCGGTGGACGCCCGGCTGGAGAGCGCGCTGGAGGCGCACAACCGCGACGGCACGGTGGTCTCGCTGGTGGTCTGCGACGTCAACGGCCTGAAGCGGGTCAACGACCAGCTCGGGCACGAGATGGGCGACCGGCTGCTGGAGCGCTTCGCCCACCAGCTGTCGCTGGCCGCCGCCAAGCTGCCCGGCAGCCTCGCCGCCCGCCTCGGCGGCGACGAGTTCTGCCTGCTGGTGGAGGGCCAGAAGGCGGACGAGGTGGTCGCCGTCGCCGAGGAGCTCTGCGCACGGGCGCTGGCGCTGGCCGAGGGCGAGGGCGTCGCCTGCGGGGTCGCCTCCACCGGGGACTCGATCGGTCCGGTCACCACCCCCGACCGGCTGTTCCGGCTCGCCGACGCCGCCCAGTACCGGGCCAAGGCCGCCCGCGCCGCCCACCCGGTGGTGGCCGGGCGCAGCCACGGCCCCGGCTTCTCGCCGGACCCGACCGTCCTGCTGGCCGACGCCGCCGACCCGCACCACCGGGCCGACGCCCGGGGCCGCACCCCCGGCCGGGTCGGCTCGGGCGACCGGCGGCGGTTCCGCGGCGCCGCGCACAGCGCCGACCCGGGGCAGCTGCTCACCGCCGTGCTCGCCGCACTCGACCAGCACGGCGTCTCCCGGTCGGTCCACCCGGCCGACACCATCGGCAAGCTGGCCGTCGTCGCGGAGACCTCGTCCCGGCTGCTGGACGCGGTCGGCTGGTGGGTCTCCTACGTGCCGCCCGGCTCGCACCTGATGCGCACCGCCCGGCACGCCGTGTACCGGATGACCAGCGGGCCGAGCAGCTCGCGGGCGGAGACCCAGCGGGCCCAGATCGAGGCCCCGGACGCCGTCTTCGACCTGCGGCACTACCCGATGACCCGGCGGGCCGTGCGCGGCGGGTCCTTCGCGCTGCGCGCGGGCGCGGCCGGGAACGACCCGTCCGAGGAGGCCATGCTGGTGGTCAGCGGCTACCGGGGGATGGTCGCGGCGGGCGGCCAGAACCCGGCGGGCGGCTGGCTGCTGGAGCTGTTCGCCGACGACGCCACCCTGCCGCTCGGGCAGGTCGCCAGCGCGATGCGGGCCCTGGTCGCGGTGGCGCTGTCCGGCCCGGCCTCCCCACCGCCGGGGTGACGCGGGGCGGGGCGGGGTCGGCGGCCGGATCCGGCGGCTTGTGCCGGTTCGGTGACCGGTCTGTTCCGAGCGGGTCGCGGTCCGGTGCGGAGGCTGTCGCAGGGCTGGGCGGGGTGGCGCGGACGTGGGATGGTGTCCGCGGTCGGCGGGCCAAGGGGGCCGAGCCGGATCGGGGGTCGAACCAATGCGCGCTCGTCTGACGAGCCTTGTCCTCTCCGCGGTACTGGCGCTGGGCGGTGCCACGCTGGCCGCCGCCCCGGCCGCCGAGGCCGCGCCGCGCGCCGCCGCGGTGAGCACCGTCGCCGCCGGCACCGCCGCCGCGGGGAGTGCCGCCCAGGCGGCCCCGGCCGCCCCGGCCGTCGCCGAGCACCGCGACGGCACCCGGTTGGCCGGGTCCAAGGACAAGTCGAAGTCCAAGAAGAAGAAGAAGGGTTTCTTCGGCAAGCTCATCGGCGTGGTGATCGGCATCGTGGTGGTGCTGATCGTGATCGCCGTGATCATCGCGGTGATCGTGATGCTCCGCCGCCGCAACCGGTCGTAGGCCCCGCCGATTCCGTCGGCCTCGTCGGCCCGTGGGCCTTCCGGGGCCGCGGGCCGACGGCCGTGCCCCGGGTCACGGGCGCAGGGCGCGCAGGACGGCGTCCACCAGGCGGTCCGCGTAGGCGTGGTCGAGCGGGCCGAGGCCGTGCAGCCAGCGGTAGTACATCGGGCCGTAGAGCAGCTCGACGGCGAGGTCGAGGTCGGCGTCGGCGGCGAGCTGCCCGGCCTCGCGGGCGCTCCGCAGACGGGCCCGGGTGACCTCCAGCAGCGGGTCCAGGAGGCGTTCGCGGTACTCGCGCAGCAGGGCCGGGTCACGCAGGTACTCGGAGATCAGGCCGCGACCGGTGGTGTCGAAGCCGGGGTCGGCGAGCTGGTCGGCCGTCGGCCGCAGGACGGTGCGCAGGTCGGCGGCGAGGTCGCCGGTGTCGGGCAGGGTCAGGCCGCCGGAGGCGTCCTCGTTGGCGGCCTGGAAGGCGTCGAAGACCACCGCGCCCTTGGAGGGCCACCAGCGGTAGATGGTCTGCTTGCCGACGCCGGCCCGGGCGGCGATCGCCTCGATGGTCAGCTTGCCGAAGCCCACCTCGGCCACCAGTTCGGCGGCGGCGGTGAGGACGGCCTGGCGGGAGCGCTCGCTGCGGCGGGCGGGATCGGGTGAGCTGCTGCGGCGGGCGGGATCGGGTGAGCTGCTGCGGGTCATGGGCCCATTCTAGGGACTTGGTGGAACGATACGTCTCGTCTTGACACCTCCCTGGTGCCCCGTCGCCCGGATGGCGCAGGGGCTCAGCCGGTGTGGACCGCGTCCGCGAGCAGCTCGCGCAGCCGGGCCGCGAACGCCCGGGGGTGGGTCAGGTTGCCGTTGTGGCCGCCGGGCAGGCGGACGGGGTCGGTGCCGAGCCGCTCGGCCAGCACCTCGGCGCAGCGGTAGCTGTAGACCGTCGGGTCGGTGGTCTCGCCGATGGCCGGCACCACCCGGGTCGGCCCGGCGGCGAGAGCGTCGGCCTCGGCGGTGCCGAAGCCGCTGCGGCGCAGGGTGGTCAGGTCGTGGCCGAGGAACGCGGTGAAGTTGGCCTCGCGCTCCGGGCCGAACGACTGCGGGCGGGCGTCGGGCTCGCGCTCCTGGTGGGCCGCGATCCCGGTGGCGGCCATCACGCCGCGCAGGGCCGCCTGCCAGCCGTCCCGGTGGAACACGTCCTGGATCCCGGCCAGTGCGTCGAGCGTCCCGGCGCACTCCTCGGCCGGCAGCAGCCGCGGCGCGGCCGGCTCGTGGGCGATCAGGGTGTGTAGCCGGCCGGGGTGGTCGTGGGCGAGCTGCAGTCCGATCAGGGCGCCGAGGCTGCAGCCGAGCATCAGGGCGGGTTCGTCGGTGACGGCGGCGAGCAGCCGGTGGACGTCGTCGGCGTGCTCCTCGATGGTCGGCGTGCGACCGGGCTCGTCGAGGGTGCTGCGGGAGAGGCCGCGCCGGTCGTACGTCACCACGGTGTGGCGGTCGGTCAGGCGGGCGACCAGATCGGCGCTGCGGTCGGCGTCGCCCTCGCCGCTCTGGGCGATCAGCAGGACCGGGCCGGTGCCTTCGACGCGGTAGTGGATGCGGGCGCCGGCGGTGGTGAGCGGAGCGGTGGTCACGGTGGTGGTCATGGCGGGTCCCTCCCCGGGGCGGCCCTGGCGGCCGCCGTCGGCTCCAACCGTAAAGCATCGAAAGAGATGCATCAAGATAGATGAATCTCTTTCGATGCATCTCTTCTGATGTACCGTGGCGGATGTGAACGGAGTCGAACTGCTGCTGCTCGGTCGGACGTTGATGAAGATCGGCGAGGAGGCCGTCCCGGCGCCGGAGGGAGGGCGGCCGCCCGCCGGGGTCAAGGCGGTCGTCGTCGTGATGAGCGACGTCTACGAGCACCCGGACAGCGCGGTCGGGGAGATCGCCGCCCGGACCGGCCTGCCGCAGAGTCAGGTGTCCGCGGCCGTGGCCCGGTTGCGGGAGGCGGGCTCGATCGTCACCGGGACCGACCCGCGGGACCGCCGCCGGCTGCTCGTCCGCCGCGCCCCCGGGATCTCCCCGCGCCGCGCGGAGGTCGCCGCCACCTCGATCGACGGTCCGCTCGCCCGGGCGCTCGGCACCGACGACCCGCGGGAGCTGGCCGAGGTGCGCGATGCGCTGGACGTGCTCGCGCGACGGCTCACCCCCGCCTCGCTGCGCCGGCTGAAGGCCGAGGTGGCCGAGCAGGCCGCGACGGGGGCGGCGGGGCAGGCCTGACGGCGGTCGGGGTGGCGGGTGTGACGGCCGGGGTGGCGGCCCGGGCAGCGGGCGCGGGCCGGTCGGTCAGCCGGTGATCCGGTCCGGGCGGGTGTAGACGTTGGCGCGCTCGCCGCGCAGGAAGCCGACCAGGGTCAGACCCAGCTCCTCGGCGAGGTCCACCGCGAGGGAGGACGGTGCGGAGACGGCCGCCAGCAGCGGAACGCCCGCCAGTGCGGCCTTCTGGGTGAGCTCGAACGAGGCGCGGCCGCTGACCAGCAGCACGTGCCCGGTCAGCGGCAGCCGGCCTTCGCGCAGCGCCCAGCCGACCACCTTGTCCACCGCGTTGTGCCGGCCGACGTCCTCGCGGGCGCAGAGCAGCTCGCCGCTCGTCCCGTCGAACAGGCCGGCCGCGTGCAGGCCGCCGGTCGAGTCGAAGGTCCGTTGGGTGGCCCGGAGCCGGTCGGCCAGCCCGTAGAGCAGCGCCGGGGGGACGGTCAGCGGGTCGGCCGCGACGGGGTGGCGGACGTGGGTGCGGACGGCGTCCACCGTGTCGCGGCCGCAGAGGCCGCAGGCACTGGTGGTGAGCAGGTTGCGGTGGGCGGAGAGCGGGAGGGGGCGGGCGCCGCGCAGGGCCGCGTCCACCACGTTGTAGGTGTTCGCGCCGGCCTCGTCCGTCCCGGCGCAGTAGCGCAGCGCCGCGAGGTCCTCCGCCGCGTGCACCAGCCCCTCGCCGACCAGGAAGCCGGCCACCAGGTCGAAGTCCTGTCCGGGGGTGCGCATGGTCACCGTCAGCGGTTCGCCGCCGACCCGGATCTCCAGCGGCTCCTCCGCCGCCAGGGCGTCCGGCCGCGCGCTGCGGTCGTCCCCGTGCAGCCGTACCACTCGCCGCCGCGCCGTCGCCCGCGTCATCGGTCCTCCGCCTCCGTGCCGTCCGTCGACCCCAGCGTGCGGCATCGGGGCGGCGTGGCGGAAATCGGCGGCGGCTCAGCGGGTCGGGAGCCGGGTCATCCAGTCACTGGCGGCGAAGCAGGCGCGGAGCCAGGAGAGCTCGGCGTCGTTGAGGACGACCGTGCCGGCCAGCGGGACGTCCAGGAACGGGTGGGCCATGAGCTGCTCGACCAGGGCCGGGTCGGCGGCGGTCGCGGGGTCGAGGCGGGCCAGCAGCTCGGGAGTGACCCGGTCGCGCATCCGCCCGGTCCGTTCGGCGGTCACCGGGTGCGGCTGCCAGTCCAGGTCGCGGTGCCAGAGCATGGCGAAGGCCTCGCCGGGCCGCTGCTGGAAGACCGCCTCCTCGCCGCAGTCGTTGACGAAGTACGAGAGGTAGTCGCCCGGGTCGAAGTCGCGGCCGGTGAGGTCGGCCAGGAAGGCGTGCAGCCCCCGGGCGTTGCGGACGTACTGGCGCCACTGCCGGACCGCCTCGGCGAGGGTGGCTCCGGTGAGCGCGGCCCCGGCCGGGACCCGCACCGTCCGGGCCGTCCGGCCGCCGGCCTGCGCCGCGCGCAGCTGCTGGGTGGCGTTGGCCCAGTGCAGCGTGTCGCCGTCCGGGTCGTGCACCACGCAGATCACCGGGATGTTGCTCTCGCGCCACTCCTCGCCGTGGGCGCCGACCGGCACCGAGTACCCCTGTCGGCGGCGGAAGGACCGCCCGCCCTTCACCTGGATGGCGATGCTGTGCGGCGTGCGGCTGCCACCGTCGGCGAAGGTGACGTAGAGGTCCTCGCCGAAGTCGTTGGAGCCGTCGATCTCCTGGACGATGTGGTGGGCGCCCTCCAGCAGGGTGCGCACGGCGTTCACGGCCGCGCGTTCCGTCCGGCGGCTCTCGGGTACCCGTGTCATGGGCGGGAACCTATCGTGCGGGTCGGACAGCTCCACTGGTTGTCATATCTTCATTCAGCTGGTGTGATGATGCATATGGATATGCACAGTGCTGTGGCCCCCGATGCGCCCCTCGTCCAGGTCGGCAAGGCCGACGTCAGCGCCGAGGACGTGCTGGCCGTCGCCCGGGGCAACGCCCGGGTCGAGATCGGCCCGGACGCGCTCGCCGAGATGGCGGCCGCGCGGGCCCGGATCGAGGCCCTCGCGGCCGAGCCGCGCCCCGTCTACGGCGTCTCCACCGGCTTCGGCGCGCTCGCCGTCCGGCACATCAGCCCCGAGCTCCGCGCCCAGCTGCAGCGCTCGCTGGTGCGCTCGCACGCCGCCGGGATGGGCCCGGCGGTGGAGCGCGAGGTGGTCCGCGCGCTGATGTTCCTGCGGATGAAGACGCTGGCCTCCGGCCGGACCGGCGTGCGCCCGGTCGTCGCGCAGACCATGGCCGCCATCCTCAACGCCGGCATCACCCCGGTGGTCCGCGAGTTCGGCTCGCTCGGCTGCTCCGGCGACCTCGCCCCGCTCTCGCACTGCGCGCTCGCCCTGATGGGCGAAGGCGTGGCGACCGGCCCGGACGGTGTCGACAAGCCCGCCGGCGAGCTGCTCGCCGCGGCCGGCATCGAGCCGGTCGAGCTGCTGGAGAAGGAGGGCCTGGCCCTCATCAACGGCACCGACGGCATGCTCGGCATGCTGGTGATGGCCATCGCTGACCTCCAGCGCCTGTTCACCACCGCCGACATCACCGCCGCGATGACCCTGGAGGCGCTGCTCGGCACCGACAAGGTGCTCGCCCCCGAGCTGCACGCCCCGATCCGCCCGCACCCCGGCCAGGCGCTGAGCGCCGCCAACATGCTGGCCGTCCTCAAGGGCTCCGGCCTCACCGGTCACCACCAGGACGACGCCCCGCGGGTCCAGGACGCCTACTCGATCCGCTGCGCCCCGCAGGTGGCCGGCGCCGGCCGCGACACCCTGACCCACGCCGCGCTGGTCGCCTCCCGCGAGCTGGCCGCCTCCGTCGACAACCCGGTGGTGCTGCCGGACGGCCGGGTCGAGTCCAACGGCAACTTCCACGGCGCCCCGGTCGCCTACGTGCTGGACTTCCTCGCCATCGCCGCCGCCGACCTCGGCTCGATCTCCGAGCGCCGCACCGACCGGCTGCTCGACAAGGCCCGCTCGCACGGCCTGCCGGCCTTCCTGGCCGACGACCCGGGCGTGGACTCCGGCCTGATGATCGCCCAGTACACCCAGGCGGCCCTGGTCAGCGAGAACAAGCGGCTCGCGGTGCCGGCCTCGGTCGACTCGATCCCGTCCTCCGCGATGCAGGAGGACCACGTCTCGATGGGCTGGTCGGCCGCCCGCAAGCTGCGCCAGGCCGTCGAGAACCTCGGCCGGATCCTGGCCGTCGAGCTGACCGCCGCCTCCCGCGCGCTGGAGATCCGCCGGCAGGCCGACGCCAGCGGCACCCCGGCGCCCGCCACCCTCGCCGCGCTCGCCGTGGCCCGGGAGGCCGGGGTCGGCGGCGCCGGCCGCGACCGCTTCCTCTCGCCGGACCTGGAGGCCGCCGCCGCGCTGGTCGCCTCCGGCGAGCTGGTGCGGGCCGTCGAGAAGGTCACCGGACCGCTGGCCTGAGGCCGCCGGTCCGAGGCCTGAGGCCTGAGGCCTGAGGCCGGCGGCCGCCCCGGGGCGGGTGGGATCAGTCCCACTCGCCCCGCGGCGGCTTCGACCGGCGCTCGTCCCGCTTCTCGCCCATGACGGCGGCGAAGTTGACCCCGGCGATGCCGGCCCAGACCACCACCAGGCTCATGAACCCGGTGAACCCACTGGTGCCGCTGTTGGTCGCGATGGCGGTCAGCGGGATGCCCATGACCAGCGAGACCAGCGGCAGCTTCGAGCCCGAGCGGCCGGAGGAGCGCCGGCGCAGGTGCTCCGCCGGGCCGTAGTCGTGGAGCTGCTCCGCCACCCGGCGCTCCACCCGGGCGTCGAGGCGGGCGTCCAACCGGGAGTCCAGTCGGGCCAGGAAGGAGTCGACGATCTCCGACTCGTACTCCTTGCCCAGTTCCTTGCGGGTCTGCAGAGCGGCTTCGAGGTCGCGACGCAGTTCGTCCTGGCGAGAGTCCATGGTGCCCAGCCTGGGGCAGCACCGGGGCATCAGTCCATCGGTTCGCACCGTAATCGGGGTGGATCAGGGGGAAATCAGGGTCATCCCGAGGGGTGTCCCACCTGACGGGACGTCTCAAGGGGCGTCCCGTCGTACGAGACGTCTTTGCCAGCGGCGGCGCACTGCTGCACAGTCGTCGTCCGAACAGCTCGCACCCGGAGGTACCGCTGATGACCGCCACCGACGACACCGGCACGGTCGGCCCCTCCGCCCGGTTGCTCCAGCTCTTCGAGGGCCACCGGCTCACCCCCACCCAGCGCCGGATCGCCCACTCGCTCGTCCGGCACGCCACCGAGGCGCCGTTCCTGTCCAGCGTCGAGGTCGCCGAGCTGGCCGGCGTCAGCCAGCCCTCGGTCACCCGCTTCGCCGTCGCGCTCGGCTACGACGGCTACCCCGCGCTGCGCAAGCAGCTGCGCGAACTCGGCGCGGGCGAGACGGCCGCACCGGAGAGCCCCGACGACGTGGTGCGCAACGAGCACCAGCAGGCCGTGCTCGCCGAGATCGAACACCTGCGCCTGCTCGCCGAGCTCCTCGCCGACCCCGAGCCGATCATCCGCGCCGCCCGGCTGCTCGCCGCCTCCCGCCCGCTGCCCGTCCTCGGCCTGCGGGCCGCCTCCGCCCAGGCCCGCGGCTTCGCGTACTTCGCGGCCAAGGTGCACCCGGACATCCGGCTGCTCGACGAGGGCGGCAGCAT
This sequence comes from Kitasatospora sp. NPDC058218, assembly GCF_042882445.1. Taxonomy (NCBI): domain Bacteria; kingdom Bacillati; phylum Actinomycetota; class Actinomycetes; order Kitasatosporales; family Streptomycetaceae; genus Kitasatospora; species Kitasatospora sp. NPDC058218. The sequence continues at coordinate 48,645 of NZ_JBHVWC010000058.1, forward strand.
GCTCGCCGACCGCCTCGAACAGGCCGCCGCCGCCGGCGCCAGCGCGCTGCTCTGCTTCGCCCTGCCGCGCTACCCGCGCGAACTGATGGACGCCCTGGCGGTGGCCCGCGAGTGCGGGCTGACGGTGCTGACCGTCGCCGACAGCGCCTTCGCGCCGGTCGCCAAGCTCTCGGACCTCATGCTGCCGGCCGCCGTCGGCACCGGCCTGGTCTTCGACACCGCCTGTGCGCCGATGATGCTCGGCCGGGTGCTCCTGCAGACCATGTGTGACGAACTCCCGGGCGCCGAGGCCCGGTTGGAGGCGATCGAGCAGTCCGCGACGGCTCGTGGACTGTTTTTGGAGTAGGACCGGGCCCCGGGCGGGAATCCTGTCAACAGGCCCCGGAGCAGGGCCGACCGGCAGGGGGAGCCTGTGATGCGCGTGATCCACGAGATGAAGTTCGTCGGCCGCCTCGCCTCGGGCGCCGACGAGTGGTCCTGCCCGGCCTGCGGACGCCGCGTCACCCTGCGGCGGCTGCCCGGGCCCGAACTCACCGTCCTCGAACCGGGCGACGAGAGCGCCGTCCACGTCGGCGTCATCGAGCCCGACGCCCGGGCGGCCGCCGCCGTCGACCAGTACGGCCTCGGCCCCGTCCAGGAGATCCCCCGCCCGCCGCGCCCACCGGCCCCGGCCGACCCGGACGCCGACGACCGGCGCTGGCTCGCCGAGATCGGCATCGACTGGGACGGCGACGCGGCGGCCTGAGGGCGGGTCAGCTCCTCGGGGCGTACAGCGGCAGATCGTCGGTACGCAGCTCCGGCGGCAGCGGTGCGGCGAGCGGGACGGGCTCGCCGTACTTGCCGTGCAGCACGCCCTGGTAGGCGCCGTCGCGCGGGTGGGTGTAGAGCGTCCACAGGCCCTTGCGGGGGTCGACCGCGAGCAGGGTGGCAGCGCCGGCGGTGGCGTACCAGTCCGTCTTGGTGGCAACGGCCTGGGCGCCCTCGGAGTTGGAGATGACCTCCACGGCGAGGACGGTGTCGCGCGGGTCGGCCAGCCACTCGTCGTCCCGGTCCCAGTCGACGGGGAGGATGACCAGGTCGGGAGTGACGTAGTCCTCTTCGTTGCCTGGCATGAAGATCGACGAAACCTCATACGCGCCAAGGGTTTCGGGCAGCCGTCGGATGAGCTGATCGCGCAGTAGGCGGACGGTTCCCGCGTGCTTGCCGCGGGGAGTGGGGGACATCACCAGGGTTCCTCCGACGATCTGCACTCGGAGGCCGGTGCTTCGCTCAATCTCCTCGGCGGCATCCCGGAGTCTCCCGGGGCGCACGGTGATGGCCGTCATCGCGTCCTCCGTTCATAGGCGCTGGGCCGAGTGGCTGGCACCAGCCGGATTCAGGGTAGCGCTCAGTGGTCGAGCATGCGGGTGCTGATCGGATGTGTTCAGGTCTGGTCGAAGGCTGAATGTTTGGATATATTCAGCCGAGTCGAGATTGAATGAATTCATCCGTAGGGAGCCGGGACATGGTGCAGCAGCAGGCGAGCGGGCCGCGCGAGGTGCGTGCGGCGCGCGGGACGGGGCTGACGGCGCAGGGGTGGCAGCAGGAGGCGGCCCTGCGGATGCTGATGAACAACCTCGATCCGGAGGTGGCCGAGCACCCGTCGAAGCTGGTGGTGTACGGCGGCACCGGCAAGGCGGCCCGGGACTGGCGCTCCTTCGACGCCATGGTGCGCACGCTGGAGACGCTGAAGCAGGACGAGACCATGCTGGTCCAGTCCGGCCGCCCGGTCGGCGTCATGCAGACGCACGAGTGGGCGCCGCGCGTGCTGATCGCCAACTCCAACCTGGTCGGCGACTGGGCGAACTGGGAGGAGTTCCGGCGGCTGGAGAGCCTCGGGCTCACCATGTACGGCCAGATGACCGCCGGGTCGTGGATCTACATCGGCACCCAGGGCATCCTCCAGGGCACCTACGAGACCTTCGCGGCCGTGGCCAACAAGCGGTTCGAGGGCACCCTGGCCGGGACGATCACCCTCACCGCCGGGCTCGGCGGCATGGGCGGTGCCCAGCCGCTGGCCGTCACCATGAACGGCGGCGTGGCGATCTGCATCGACTGCGACCCGTCCCGGATCTCCCGCCGGATCGAGCACCGCTACCTGGACGTCGAGGCCAAGAACCTCGCGCACGCGCTGGAGCTGGCCACCGCCGCCCGCGACAAGAAGCAGCCGCTCTCCATCGGCCTGCTGGGCAACGCCGCCGAGCTGTTCCCGCAGCTGCTCGCGATGGACGCGCCGATCGACATCGTCACCGACCAGACCAGTGCCCACGACCCGCTGAGCTACCTGCCGATCGGCGTCTCCTTCGACGACATGGCGACCTACGCGGCCGAGAAGCCCGCCGAGTTCACCCAGCGCTCGCGCGAGTCGATGGCCAGGCACGTCGAGGCGATGGTCGGCTTCATGGACGCCGGCGCCGAGGTGTTCGACTACGGCAACTCGATCCGCGGCGAGGCCCAGCTGGCCGGCTACGACCGCGCGTTCGCCTTCCCGGGCTTCGTCCCCGCGTACATCCGGCCGCTGTTCTGCGAGGGCAAGGGCCCGTTCCGCTGGGCGGCGCTGTCCGGCGACCCGCAGGACATCGCCAAGACCGACAAGGCCGTGCTCGACCTCTTCCCGGAGAACGAGTCGCTGCACCGCTGGATCAAGATGGCCCAGGAGAAGGTGCACTTCCAGGGCCTGCCGGCGCGGATCTGCTGGCTCGGCTACGGCGAGCGCGACAAGGCCGGCGAGCGGTTCAACGACATGGTCGCCTCCGGCGAGCTGTCCGCACCGATCGTGATCGGCCGCGACCACCTGGACTGCGGCTCGGTCGCCTCCCCCTACCGGGAGACCGAGGCGATGCTGGACGGCTCCGACGCGATCGCCGACTGGCCGCTGCTCAACGCCATGGTCAACGTCGCCTCCGGCGCGTCCTGGGTCTCCATCCACCACGGCGGCGGCGTCGGCATCGGCCGGTCGATTCACGCGGGCCAGGTCACGGTGGCCGACGGCACCGCGCTGGCCGGCGAGAAGATCCGCCGGGTGCTCACCAACGACCCGGGCATGGGCGTGATCCGCCACGTCGACGCCGGCTACGACCGGGCCGACGAGGTGGCAGCCGAGCGCGGCGTGCGCATCCCTATGAACGAGCACAGCCCCATGGGTGAGCTGTGAGTTTCGAAGAGATGTGGGCGGAGCTGCTCCCGGTGGGCCGCTCCGCCTCCTCCGGCGGCTACCGTCGCTTCGCCTGGAACTCCGCCGACGCCGAGTGCCGGGCCTGGTTCGAGGAGCAGGCCGTGGGACGCGGTCTGTCCTACGAGCTGGACCGCAACGGCAACCAGTGGGCCTGGCTGGGCGACCCGGCCGGCGAGGGTGCGATCGTCACCGGCTCGCACCTGGACTCCGTCCCCGACGGCGGCGCCTTCGACGGCCCGCTCGGCGTGGTCTCCTCCTTCGCCGCCCTGGACGAACTCCGCGGGCGGGGAACGGAGTTCACCCGGCCGCTGGCCATCGTCAACTTCGGCGACGAGGAGGGCGCCCGGTTCGGCGTGGCCTGCATCGGCTCGCGGCTGAGCGCGGGCGTGCTCGGCCGCGACCAGGCGTACGAGCTGCGCGACGCCGCCGGCGTCCGGCTGCCCGACGCGATGGAGAAGGCCGGCTACGACCCGGCCGCGATCGGCGCGGACGGCGACCGGCTGGCCCGGATCGGCGCCTTCGTCGAGCTGCACGTCGAGCAGGGCCGCTACCTGGCCGAGGACCAGCCGGTCGGCGTGGCCGGCGCGATCTGGCCGCACGGCCGCTGGCGGTTCGACTTCCACGGGGAGGCGAACCACGCCGGCACCACCCGGATCGAGGACCGCCGCGACCCGATGCTCACCTACGCCAACACCGTGCTCGCGGCACGGAAGAAGGCGAGGACGGCCGGTGCGCTGGCCACCTTCGGCAAGGTCGCGGTCGAGCCCAACGGCACCAACGCGATCGCCTCGCTGGTGCGCGGCTGGCTGGACTCCCGGGCCGCCGACGAGGCGACCCTCACCGCGCTGGTCGAGGAGATCGAGCGGGCCGCGTACGAGCGCGGCGACCGCGACGGCGTCCGGGTCGAGCTGACCCGCGAGTCCTACACCCCGGTGGTGGAGTTCGACGCCCCGCTGCGCGACCGGCTCGCCCGGCGGCTCGGCCGGGACGGGGCCCCCGTCCCGATCCTGCCCACCGGAGCGGGACACGACGCCGGAATCCTGGCATCGGCGATCCCGACCGCCATGCTGTTCGTACGGAACCCGAGCGGTGTCTCGCACTCCCCGGCCGAGCACGCGGAAACGGCCGACTGCCTGGCGGGCGTGGCCGCCCTCGCCGACGTACTGGAGGACCTGGCGTGTCAGTAGGCCGTGCCGCAGGCGCGCGAACGACGACTTTCTGGGCGCAGTACGCCTGGCTGCCGCACGTCAACGGGCCGGTGGTCGAGCAGGACGTGCTGATCGCCACCGGTCCCGGTGGCCGGATCACCGCGGTGACGCCGGACAGCGGGCCCTGCCCGCCCGGCGCCGTCCGGCTGGAGGGGCTGCTGCTGCCCGGCCAGGCCAACGCCCACTCGCACGCCTTCCACCGGGCGCTGCGCGGCAACGTGCAGGTCGGCTCCGGGACCTTCTGGACCTGGCGCGACACCATGTACCGGTTCGCCGGCGCGCTCGACCCGGACAGCTACCTGGCGCTCGCCACCGCCGTCTACGCCGAGATGGCGCTGGCCGGGATCACCGCGGTGGGGGAGTTCCACTACCTGCACCACGCGCCCGGCGGGGTCCGCTACGACGACCCGAACGCGATGGGCGAGGCGCTGATCGAGGCCGCCGCCCGGGCCGGGATCCGGATCACCCTGCTGGACACCTGCTACCTGTCCTCCGGCTTCGGCGCCGAGCCGACCAAGCCGCAGCGCCGGTTCAGCGACGGCGACGCCGACGCCTGGGCCGAGCGGGTGGACGCGCTCAAGCCGCGCGAGCACGCCCGGATCGGCGCCGCGATCCACTCGGTGCGGGCGGTGCCGGCCGAGCAGATCGGCACCGTCGCGCAGTGGACGGCGGCCCGCCAGGCTCCGCTGCACGTCCACCTCTCCGAGCAGACCGCCGAGAACGACGCCTGCCTCGCCGCGCACGGCGTCACCCCGACCAGGCTGCTCGCCGACCACGGCGCGCTCGGCCCGCGCACCTCGGCGGTGCACGCCACCCATCTCACCGAGGAGGACATCAAGCTCCTCACCGACTCCTCGACGGCCATCTGCATGTGCCCCACCACCGAGCGGGACCTCGCGGACGGCATCGGCCCGGCCCGCCGGCTCGCCTCGGCGGGCTGCCCGATCACCCTGGGCAGTGACAGCCACGCCGTCATCGACCCGTTCGAGGAGGCCCGCGCGCTGGAGCTGGACGAGCGGCTGCGGACCCGCACCCGGGGTCACTGGACGGCCAACTCGCTGCTGCGGGCGGGCACCGAGGACGGGCACGCCTCGCTCGGCTGGCCGGAGGCCGGGCGGATCGAGGCCGGCGCACTGGCCGACTTCACCGTGATCGCCCTGGACTCGGTGCGCACGGCCGGGCCGCCGAGCCGGCTCGGCGCCGAGATCGCGGTGTTCGCCGCCTCGGCCGCCGACGTGCGACACGTGGTGGTCGGCGGGCGGCAGATCGTCACGGACGGCGCGCACCGGCTGGTGCCCGACGTCCCGGGCGCGCTGCGGTCCTCGATCGCCGAGCTGAGCTGCTGAGTCCCCGTAACTCCCGGGGGCGGGCGGGGGCTGATCCCGCCCGCCCCCGGGGTCCAGTCCCGAAAGGCCTGATGTGAGCACCCCGAGCAGTCCGCAGAGCCAGGGCATGCCGAGCACCCTGATCACCGGTATCGGCAGCCTGGTCACCAACGACCCCGCGTACGGGACCGGGCCGCTCGGCCTGCTCGCCGACGCGGCCGTGGTGGTGGACGGCGGCACGGTCGCCTGGGTCGGACCGGCGGCCGAGGCGCCCGCCGCGGACGAGCGGTTCGACGCGGCCGGGCGGGCGCTGCTGCCCGGGTTCGTCGACTCGCACGCCCACCTGGTGTTCGCGGGGGACCGCACCGCGGAGTTCAACGCCCGGATGTCCGGCCAGTCGTACACCGCGGGCGGGATCCGGACGACGGTGGCCGCCACCCGGGCCGCGAGCGACGCCGAGCTGGACGCCAACCTGGCCCGGTTCGTCCGCGAGGCGCTGCGACAGGGGACGACCGCGATCGAGTGCAAGTCCGGCTACGGGCTGACCGTCGTCGACGAGGCCCGGGCCCTGCGGATCGCCTCCTCGTACACCCCCGAGACCACCTACCTGGGTGCCCACGTGGTCGCCCCCGAGTACGCGGACGACCCGGCGGGGTACGTGGACCTGGTCACCGGCGACATGCTGGACGCCTGCGCGCCGTACGCCCGCTGGGTGGACGTCTTCTGCGAGAACGGCGCCTTCGACGGGGACCAGGCCCGGGCGATCCTGACCGCCGGGGTCGAGCGCGGCCTCACCCCCCGGGTGCACGCCAACCAGCTCTCCTACGGTCCGGGCGTGCAGCTCGCCGTCGAGCTGGGGGCGGCCTCGGCCGACCACTGCACCCACCTCACCGACGAGGACGTGGCGGCGCTGGCCGGCTCGGCGACGGTGGCGACGCTGCTGCCCGGCGCGGAGTTCTCCACCCGCGCCGCCTACCCGGACGCGCGCCGGCTGCTCGACGCGGGCGCCGTCGTCGCGCTCTCCACGGACTGCAACCCGGGCTCCAGCTTCACCAGCTCGATGGCGTTCTGCATCGCGGTCGCGGTGCGGGAGATGGGGATGACGCCGGACGAGGCGGTCTGGGCCGCCACCGCGGGCGGCGCGCGGGCGCTGCGGCGCACCGACGTCGGCACGGTGACGGTCGGCGCGCGGGCTGACCTCCAGCTGCTGGAGGCGCCCTCGCACGTCCACCTCGCGTACCGGCCGGGCGTGCCGCTGACGGCGGCGGTCTGGCGGGCCGGCGTCCGGGAGGTCTGACGCGCCGGGGCGAGGCTGCGGCGCAGGAAGTCCAGTTCGTGCAGCAGCAGGTTCTCCGCCACCGTCTCGTCGCTCGGCGAGTGGCTGGTCCCGCTGAGCGGCAGCAGCTCGTGCGGGCGGCCGGCGGCGAGCAGGGCGGCGGAGAGCCGCAGCGCGTGCGCGGGCAGCACGTTGTCGTCGGCCAGGCCGTGGACCAGCAGCAGCGGGCGGCGCAGACCGGCGGCGTCGGGGATCAGCGAGCAGGCGTCGTAGCGCTCCGGGTGCTCGTCGGGGTGGCCGAGGAAGCGCTCCTTCCAGTGGGTGTCGTACAGCCGGTGGTCGGTGGGCGCGGCCCCGGCGACGGCGGCGTGGAAGACGTCCGGGCGGCGCAGCACGGACAGCGCGGCGAGGAAGCCGCCGTAGGACCAGCCGCGGATGGCGACCCGGTCGAGGTCCAGCAGCCCGGGGCGGGCCAGGGCGGCCTCCCGCAGGCCGTCGACCTGGTCCTCCAGGGCGGGCGTGGCGACGTCGGCGAACACGGCCTTCTCCCAGCGCGGGCCCCGCCCGGGGGTGCCGCGCCCGTCCACCACCAGGACGGCGAAGCCCTGGTCGGCGAACCACTGGGAGACCAGGTCCGTCCAGCCGCCGGCGGCGGTGACCTTCTGCATCGCGGGCCCGCCGTACGGGTCGAGCAGGACGGGCAGCGGGCCGTCGCCGGGCCGGTGGCCGGCCGGGAGGAAGAGCGTGGCGCGCAGCTCGCGCGGGCCCAGCCGGAGCAGTTCGGGCCGGGCGGCGAGGACGGGCCGCCGCGCGTGCGAGCGCAGGGCGACGGCGGGGCGCCCGTCCCGGTGGACGGTGGTGTGCCCGCCGGGTGCGCCGGGTGTCCGGGCGGTGTGGACGAGCGTGCCGGCGCTCCGTACGCCGGTGTGCACGCCGGGCGCGGAGCTGAGCCGTACGGCGCCCCCGGCCGGGTCGTACATCCACAGGTGGGTTTCGGTCGGCTCGGTGGAGCCGGTGAAGAGCACGTGTTCGCCGTCGGTGCCGAGCACCGCGCGCAGCTGGAGGCCGGGCGGGGTGACGGGCTCGCCGTCCACGGTGAGGTGGCGGGTCTCGCCGAGGTCGGCGGAGTCCACCAGCGCCCCGGCACCGGTGCGCACCGGCAGGCCGGGGACGAGTTCGACCCAGTGCTCGTCCCGCTGCTCGGCGAGCGTCCGGGTGGCGCCGTCGGCCGGGTCGACGGCGAGGGTGCGGACGGTGCGCTGGTCCCGGCTCTGCACCGCGGCGTAGGGGCCGTGGGCGTCCCAGCCGGCGGCGGTCAGGTACTCGTGCCCGGCGCGGTCCCAGCGGACCTCGGTGCGTCCGCCGTCGAGGTCCAGCAGCCAGAGCGAGACGTCGGCGTTGGCGGTGCCGGCCAGCGGGTAGCGCAGGACGCGCGGCGGCCGGGCCGGGTCGGCCGGGTCGGCCAGGTGGAGGCGGCTGAGCGGGCCGTTGTCCACCCGGGCCACCAGCAGCCGGGTGCCGTCCGGCGACCACCAGTACGCCCGGGTGCGGTACATGGACTCGGCGGCGACGTGGTCGGGGACGCCGTACGCGACCTCGGCGTGCTCGGGCCCGGCCAGGAGGCGGTCCCCGCCGCCGTCCGCGCCGACCACGCGCAGCGCGCCGTCGCCCACGTAGGCGATCAGGCGCCCGGTCGGGTCGGGGCGCGGGTCGTAGACGGTGGTGGCGGTCGGTATCCGGCGGGCGGTGCCCGCGGCGGGGTCGGCCACCCAGAGCGACCCGCCGAGCGCGAAGGCGGCCGTCCGGCCGGCCGGGTCGACGGCGAAGGCGGTGATGCCGGTGGCGTGGACGCGGGACCGCTCGCGCCGGATCCGCTCGGCCTCCGGGAGGTCCCGGTCGGTGTCGCCGAGGGCGGACGGGTCGGCCAGCAGCCGCTCCTCGCCGCTGTCGGTGTCCAGCGCCCACAGGCAGGTGACCGGGTCGTCCCCGGCCCGGCTGCGCAGAAACAGCACGGTGCGGCCGTCGGCGCAGACGGCCGGGTGGGCGGGCGCGCCGAGGGAGAAGCGGCGGGTGCGGGCGAGTTGGCGGGGGAGGGATTCGGTCGGCATGTCCGACACCCTGACACGTCCGGGGAGGCGCCGGGTCCGAAAAAGGGACCGGTACGGATCCTTTGATCCGTACCGGTCCCTTCGGCCGGGGCAGTGCCCCGGCGGTGCTTCGGCGCGCAGCGTCGGCCAGGCGTCAGCGGCGCGTCAGTGGACGTCGCCCATCAGCCGGACGACCTTCTTGCGGTACATCCACAGCGCCACACCGGCGATGATCGCCAGCACGCCCTGAACCGCGAAGTACCCGGTGGAGCCGACCACCTCGTCGCCGAGGACGAGCTGGAAGATCGCCGCGACGCAGTCGCCCGCTGTGACCGCGAGGAACCAGACGCCCATCATCTGGCTGGCGTACTTCGCCGGGGCCAGCTTGGTGGTGACGGACAGGCCCACCGGGGAGAGCGTGAGCTCACCGACGGTCTGGACCAGGTAGACCATGGCCAGCCAGAGCGGCGTGACCTTGGTGCCGCCCGAGGCGGCCGCCATCGCCAGCATCATGACGAGGAAGGAGCCGCCGATCATCAGCAGGCCGAAGGCGAACTTCACGGTGGTGCTGGGGTTCTTGGCCTTGCGGGACAGGGCCACCCAGAGCCAGGCGAAGACCGGGGCCAGCGCCATGATGTACAGCGGGTTGAGCGACTGGAACCAGGTCGACGGGAAGTCGAAGCCGAACAGCGTGGACGCGGTGTTCTCGTCCGCGAAGATGCTCAGCGTCGAGCCGGACTGGTCGTAGATCATCCAGAACACGGCGGCGGCCACGAAGAACCAGATGTAGCCGCTCATCTTGGACTTCTCGGCCTCGTCGAGGTCCTTGTCGCGCTTCACCTTGGCGAAGACGAACACCGGGATCGCGATGCCGGCGATGGACAGCGGCCAGATCGCCCAGTTGATGGTGAAGTGGCCGGTCAGCGCGACGACCGCGTAGAAGACGACGGCCAGCGCCAGCCAGAAGCCGGCCTTCTTGAAGATCACGCTCTTCTCGGCGGCCGAGATCGGCGAGGTCACCACGTCGCTCTTGGCGCTCAGGTGGCGGCTGCCCAGCAGGAACTGGGTCAGGCCGAGCGCCATGCCGATGCCGGCGAGGGCGAAGCCGAGGTGCCAGTTGACGCTCTGGCCGACGGTGCCGATGACCAGCGGGGCGGCGAAGGCACCGAGGTTGATGCCCATGTAGAAGATCGTGAAGCCGCCGTCGCGACGCGGGTCGTTCGGCCCGTCGTAGAGGTGGCCGACCATCGTGGAGATGTTGGCCTTGAGCAGGCCCGAGCCGACCGCGATGAACGCGAGGCCGACGAAGAACGACACGCTCGCCGGGACGGCCAGCAGGAAGTGGCCGATCATGATGATCGAGCCACCGACCGCGACGGTCTTGCGGGCGCCGAGGAAGCGGTCCGCGATCCAGCCGCCCGGCAGGGCGAGCAGGTAGACCATGGCCGTGTACACGCTGTACACGGCGGCGGCGACGGCCGCCTTCATGCCGAGGCCGCCCTCCGCGATGGAGGCCGTCATGTAGAGCACCAGCAGGGCACGCATGCCGTAGTAGCTGAAGCGCTCCCACATCTCGCTCATGAAGAGAGTGGCGAGGCCCCGGGGGTGCCCGAGGAAGGTCTTGCCGCTGGGAGAGGCCGGCTTGAGGCCGGCATCCAGGGTCGTAGACGCCATGTGTAGTGGTTCCTTGCCTGACAGCGTCCGCCAAAGGGGGGTGGCGGCGGACGTGGACAGAACCACTCTACGTGGCGATATTTGCCCTCATCAGATGACAAAACCCGCCAATTAGGTATGGCGATGGTAAAGCTTGCGATAGATCTGTTCGATCTTTCCATGGCAGGCCAGCATGAATTCCTTCGGTTTCAAGATCCAAGAGTGAATTCTTCGCCGAACGGTCGGTCGGAGATGGTTCGTTGAGCGGTGATCGCGCTCCGTATAACGATCACGCTCTGTGAACTACCTCACAGGGCAGTCGCCCCCAACCCGGCGGACTACCATCACCACATGACCTGTGTGCTGCTCGCCGAGGACGATCCGGCGATCTCCGAACCGCTCGCCCGGGCCCTGCGACGCGAGGGCTATGAGGTGCTCGTCCGCGAGGACGGTCCGACCGCACTGGCCGCCGGGCTCACCGAGGAGGTCGACCTCGTCGTCCTCGACCTCGGCCTGCCCGAGATGGACGGCCTGGAGGTCTGCCGCCGGCTGCGTGCCGACGGCAAGAGCTGCCCCGTCCTGGTCCTCACCGCCCGCGCCGACGAGGTCGACACCGTGGTCGGCCTGGACGCCGGGGCCGACGACTACGTCACCAAGCCCTTCCGCCTCGCCGAGCTGCTCGCACGCGTCCGGGCCCTGCTCCGGCGCGGCAACGTCGACCAGCTCACCACCGGCGCGCACGGGGTGAAGATCGACATCGAGTCGCACCGCGCCTGGCTCGGCGAGGAGGAGCTCACCCTCTCCGCCAAGGAGTTCGAGCTGCTGCGGGTGCTGGTCCGGGACGCCGGCCGGGTGGTCACCCGCGAGGAGATCATGCGCCAGGTCTGGGACACCACCTGGTGGACCTCCACCAAGACGCTGGACATGCACATCTCCTGGCTGCGCAAGAAGCTCGGGGACGACGCGGCCAACCCCCGCTACATCGCCACCGTGCGCGGCGTGGGCTTCCGCTTCGAGAAGAACTAGCCCCGCGAGGGGTACGGACCACCACCGGGAGCGGCAGCGTGAAACGCCGGATGATCAACTCGCTGCTGGGCGTCGTCCTGGTGGTGGTCGTGGTGTTCTGCGTCCCGCTCGCCCTGGTCGAGAAGCGCACCATCGTGAACTCGGCCCAGGACCGGGTGGACGCCGCCGCCGTCCGGGTGCTCGCCCTGGTGGAGAACCGGCTCGCGGCGGGCGAGCCGGTCACCGGCGACAAGTTCGCCAACCAGGTCACCGACGGCCAGTACGTCGAGGTGGACATCCCCGGCAAGCCCGTCGTCTCCAGCGGCGAGCGGCCCGCCGGGACCCACCTGCTGAAGTCCGTCGAACAGGGCGCCAGCGGCGAGACCGTCACCGTCGAGCAGTCCCGGGCCGCCGTCGACCACGAGATCGCCAACATGCTGCTGCTGCTCGGCGTGGTCGCCCTGCTCGCCGTCCAGGCCGCCGTCGCCCTCGCCGTCTGGCAGGCCAAACGCCTGGCCCGTCCGCTCACCGACCTCGCCGAGACGGCCGAGCGGCTCGGCTCCGGCGACCCGCGCCCGCGCGACCGCCGCTACGGGGTGCCCGAACTCGACCGGGTCGCCGAGGTCCTGGACGTCAGCGCCGAGCGGATCGCCCGGATGCTCACCGCCGAGCGGCGGCTCGCCGCCGACGCCTCGCACCAGCTGCGCACCCCGCTCACCGCGCTCTCCATGCGGCTGGAGGAGATCACCGCCGTCGCCGAGGACCCGGAGACCGTCAAGGAGGAGGCGACCATCGCCCTCCAGCAGGTCGAGCGGCTCACCGACGTCGTCCAGCGGCTGCTCACCACCCAGCGGGACCCGCGCAGCCCCACCGCCGTCGCCTTCGACCTGGACGACGTGGTCAAGCAGCAGGTGGAGGAGTGGGGGCCGTCGCTGCGCGACACCGGCCGGGTGCTCCAGGTGGAGGGCCTGCGCGGGGCCACCGCCGTCGGCACCCCCGGCACGGTGGCCCAGGTGCTGGCCACCCTGATCGAGAACTCGCTGATGCACGGTGCCGGGCTGATCACCCTGCGGGTGCGGCCGTCCGGGACGTCGGTGGTGGTCGAGGTGCAGGACCAGGGCGCCGGGGTGCCGCCGGAACTGGGCAACCGGGTCTTCGAGCGCGCGGTCAGCGGCCGCAACTCGACCGGCATCGGCCTGGCCGTGGCCCGCGACCTCGCGGAGGCGGACGGCGGCCGGCTCGAACTGCTCTCGCTGAGGCCGCCCGTGTTCGCCATCTTCCTGGGGCGCAGCCGCAGGGACGACTAGCACGGCCCGGGGCGCAGCCGCACGAAGGATGACGTCCGGAGATCAGCTGGGCACCACCCCGAGCTGGCGCATCAGGCCCATGACGTCCCACTGCCACCAGCCTTCCTGGATCCGGCCGCCCGCGAAGCGGAGGGTCGTCGTCCCGCGTCCGACGACCGACTTGCCGGTGGACGGCACGCCCATGAAGTCGGCCTTCTGCGTGGCGTGCCAGGTCCACCGGGTGGCGACCTCGTCGCCCTCGGCGATCTGGCTCTCGATCGCGAAGGTGAAGTCGAAGGCTCCGACGTAACCGCCGCAGCGCTCCTTGAACGCCGCCCGGCCGACCGCGTCGCCCTGGCTGCCGTAGTCGTGGTCGCGGTAGTCGGCGGCCATGAGCTCGTCGACCACGCCGAGGTTGCCCCTGGAGATCTCTTCCATGAGCCGGGTCGCGGAGGCCTTGTTGAACTGCTCGTCGCGGACCACGTCCAGGTCGGTGAAGGTCGGCGGCTCGTCGCAGAGCGCGACCATCTCCCGGAAGATCCGGTCGGTCTCGGGCAGACGGGAGTTCTTCATGGCCTCCTCGAACGAGGCGAACTCCACGATCTCCACGACGTGCTTGGTGTCGGAGCGGTCGGTGGCGACCATCGCGTGGCCGGCCGTCCGCCTGCCCTTGGTCTGCTCGGCCCAGCTGTCCATGAGCCGGTTGAGGTCATCCAACCTGTCGGTCTTGCAGTCGATGATCTGGACGAACGCCATGGCGAACCTCCTGGGGACCCCCTGGCCTCGATCGTCCGCCGGCCGTGCTCGTGCTCGCCCTCGGAAACCACTGTCCTCTTGAGAGGAGCGGTACGGCAAGCGGGGGCCTATTCGGCCTTGGCGTACCGGATCTCCTCGGCGGCCAGCACCAGTTCGGCCTGCGCGACGACCTCGGTGGCCGGCTCGGCCTCGGCGGCCGTCTCCGGGACCGCCGTGAAGACCCACGTCCGGTAGGAGACGAAGCGGAACACCGTCGCCACCGCGAGGCCGACCACCTTGGCGGCCAGCTGCTCGAACGGCGTGTCCAGGCCGAGCACGTACCGCGAGAAACCCAGCACGCCGGTCTCGATCAGCATCCCGGCGCCGCTGAACAGCAGGAACAGCGTGATCTCGCGCTTGCGGGCGGCGGCGTCGCGGTCCCGGTACAGCCAGTAGCGGTAGCCGAGGTAGTTGGTCGCGATCGCGACGATCGTCGCCACGATGTTCGACCGCACCGAGGCGAGGCCCAGACCGTTGATGCAGACCCAGAAGAGGGCGAAGTTGACCACCACGCCGCTCAGGCCGACGATGCCGAACTTCACGACCTCGCCCTTGAGCCCGCGCAACTTCTGCGCCAGCGAGGGGTTCGACGCTGCGGTCGTCGCCATACCGGGCTGCCTCCATGTGCCAGCGGACGAGGTGGCCCGGAGCGGATGCGCGGCCGGCCCTTGAGCCCTGCGTGCACGCACATGATCGGATCACGCGTACAGGACCTAGCGGACCAGGCTACCCGGTTCCGCCGATCGGCTCAGCCCCCAGGGTTCCTCGCCCTCCGGGACGGTGCCCGGGGGCGAAGCGGTTCCATGGCCCCCGACCGGCCCGGATATCCTGGCGGGGTGACTTCCCCGGGCAATGCGAATTTTCCAGTGGTGGGCATGATCGGCGGCGGGCAGTTGGCCCGCATGGCACACCAGGCGGGCATCCCGCTGGGGGTCAGGTTCAAACTCCTCGCCGACACGCCCCAGGACTCCGCCGCGCAGGTGGTGGCCGACACCGTCCTCGGCGACTACCGCGACCTCGACACGCTGCGCCGCTTCGCGGCCGGCTGTGACGTGATCACCTTCGACCACGAGCACGTGCCGACCGAGCACCTGCGGGCCCTGCAGGCCGACGGCGTGGCCGTCCGGCCCGGCCCGGAGGCGCTGGTCAACGCCCAGGACAAGGGCGTGATGCGCGCGAAGCTCGACTCCATCGGGGTGCCCTGCCCCCGCCACCGGATCGTCGCCGACCCGGCCGACGTGACCGCCTTCGCCGAGGAGGGCACCGGCTATCCGGTCGTCCTCAAGACCGTCCGCGGCGGCTACGACGGCAAGGGCGTCTGGGTCGTCGACGACGAGCAGCAGGCGCAGGCGCCGTTCCTGGCCGGCGTCCCCGTGCTGGCCGAGGAGAAGGTGGACTTCGTCCGCGAGCTGGCGGCCAACGTGGTCCGCTCGCCCAGCGGCCAGGCCGTCGCCTACCCGGTGGTGGAGAGCCTCCAGGAGAACGGCGTCTGCGCCGAGGTCACCGCCCCGGCGCCGGACCTCGACCCGGCCCTCTCCGACGAGGCCCAGCAGCTGGCCCTGCGGATCGCCGGCGAGCTGGACATCACCGGCCACCTCGCGGTCGAGCTGTTCCAGACCCGGGACGGCCGGATCCTGGTCAACGAGCTGGCCATGCGCCCCCACAACTCCGGGCACTGGACCCAGGACGGCGCTGTCACCTCGCAGTTCGAGAACCACCTGCGGGCCGTGCTCGACCTGCCGCTCGGAGACCCGCGGCCGCGTGCCAAGTGGACCGTCATGGTCAACGTCCTCGGCGGCGACTACCCGGACATGTACCACGCCTTCCTGCACTGCATGGCCCGTGACCCCGGCCTGCGGATCCACATGTACGGGAAGGACGTGAAGCCCGGCCGCAAGGTCGGCCACGTCAACGTCTTCGGGGACGACCTCGACGACGTCCGCGAGCGCGCCCGTCATGCGGCCGCCTACCTGCGAGGAACGATCACCGAATGACCCACCCCCTTGTCGGCATCGTGATGGGCTCGGACTCCGACTGGCCGGTCATGGAGGCCGCGGCCCAGGCCCTCGACGAGTTCGAGATCCCCTACGAGGTGGACGTCGTCTCCGCGCACCGGATGCCGCGCGAGATGGTCGCGTACGGCGAGAGCGCCCACACCCGCGGGCTGAAGGCGATCATCGCGGGTGCCGGCGGCGCCGCCCACCTGCCGGGCATGCTCGCCTCGGTCACCCCGCTGCCGGTCATCGGCGTCCCGGTGCCGCTGCGCTACCTGGACGGCATGGACAGCCTGCTGTCGATCGTCCAGATGCCGGCCGGGGTGCCGGTGGCCACCGTCTCGGTGGCGGGCGCGCGCAACGCGGGCCTGCTGGCGGTGCGGATGCTGGCCGCGTTCGACCCCGAGCTGACCGAGAAGATGACGGACTTCCAGGCCGAGCTGAACAGCCAGGCCACCGAGAAGGGGAAGAAGCTGCGGGCCAAGGTGGCGGGTTCCGCCTCCTTCGGCTTTGGAAAGTAGTCATATCGGATACAACAGCCTGTATGACCTCTGAGCTGTTGGACTCCGCTGAGCAGCCCGACCCGGCCGCCCTGTTGGACCGTGCCCGCGCCCTCCTCCGCGACACCCCCGTGGTGGACGGCCACAACGACCTCCCCTGGGCGATGCGCGAGCAGGTCGGCTACGACCTCGACACGCTCGACCTGGCCGCCGACCAGAGTTCCCGGCTGCACACCGACCTCGCCCGCCTCACCGCGGGCGGGGTCGGCGCGCAGTTCTGGTCCGTCTACGTCCCCTCGCGGCTGGCCGGCGACCACGCCGTCAGCGCCACCCTGGAGCAGATCGACTTCGTCCGGGCCCTGGCCGCGCGCTTCCCCGACCGGCTCCGGCTCGCGTTCACCGCCGAGGACATGGAGACCGCCCGCACCGAGGGCCGGATCGCCTCCCTGATGGGCGCCGAGGGCGGCCACTCCATCGACTGCTCGCTCGCCACCCTGCGCGCCCTGTACGAGCTCGGCGTCCGGTACCTGACGCTCACCCACAACGACAACACCCCGTGGGCCGACTCCGCCACCGACAAGCCGGTGGCCCGGGGCCTGACCCGGTTCGGCGAGGAGGTCGTCCGGGAGATGAACCGGCTCGGCATGCTGGTCGACCTCTCGCACGTCTCCGCCGACACCATGCGCGACGCGCTGCGGGTCAGCGAGGCGCCGGTGCTCTTCTCGCACTCCTCCGCGCGCGCCGTCTGCGACCACCCGCGCAACATCCCGGACGACGTGCTCGGCCGGCTGGCCGCCAACGGCGGCGTCGCGATGGCCACCTTCGTCCCCAAGTTCATCCTGCCCGCCGCCATCGAGTGGACCGTCGCCGCCGACGAGAACATGCGCGCCCACGGCTTCGACCACCTCGACACCACCCCGGCCGGGATGGCCTGCCAGCGGGCCTTCGAACAGACCACCCCGCGCCCGGTCGCCACCCCGGCCACCGTCGCCGACCACCTCGACCACATGCGCGAGGTGGCCGGCATCGACCACATCGGCATCGGCGGCGACTTCGACGGCACCGCGTTCCTCCCGGCCGGGCTGGACGACGTGGCCGGCTACCCCAACCTGATCGCCGAACTGCTCGGCCGCGGCTGGTCGCGGAGCGACCTCGGGAAGCTCACCTGGCACAACGCGGTACGCGTGCTGCGCGACGCCGAGGCCGTCGCGCGCGACCTGCGGACCTCCCGCGGCCCGTCCATCGCCACCATCGCGCAGCTCGACGGCTGAGCCGGACAGACCCCGCCCCGGCGCAGGGGCCGCCCGGGAATGGCCGGGGGGCCGGGGGCGCTGGGAGTGGGTGAGTCAGCGGCTGCGAGGAGGCAGGGCATGTACGGCGACCCGGAGACGGTCCGCAGGATCCTTACCGAGCTGGGCGACACCTGGGCCGTCGTCGGCCTCTCGTCCAACCAGCGGCGCGCCGCGTACGGCGTGGCCGAGGTGCTGCAGCGCTTCGGGAAGCGGATCGTGCCCGTGCACCCCAAGGCCGAGACGGTCCACGGGGAGAAGGGGTACGCGACCCTGTCGGACATCCCGTTCGAGGTCGACGTGGTCGACACCTTCGTCCGGTCCGACCTCGCCGGCGCGGTGGCCGACGAGGCCGTGGCCATCGGTGCCGCGGCCGTCTGGTTCCAGCTCGGCGTGGTGGACGAGGCCGCGTACGAGCGGGCGCGCGCGGCCGGTCTCGCGATGGTGATGGACAAGTGCCCCGCCATCGAGATCCCGCGCCTCGGGCTCGCGGGCTAGGTCCGGTCAGCACGGGAGGGGCCCGCCGGTCGAGGGACGACCGGTGGGCCCCTCCGTCGTGGTCCGGCCGCGCCCCGCCGGAAATCGCTTGCCGTGCCGTAGGGGTACCTCGCTAGGCTCCTTGCGGCACCGACCGGTGCACGAATCATTTCGCGCGCCGGTGGTTCGAGCGCGCTGGCCTGGGGGGTCTGATGGAGCGTCGTACACTGCTGCGCGGTCTTGCGGGGGTGCCGCTCGGAGCGATGGCCGTGGTGTCCGCGGCCGGGCAGGCCGAGGCGGCCGACTACAACATGACGGTCGATCCGGGGGTCGACTGGGGTACCTGGGAGGGCTGGGGCACCAGCCTGGGCTGGTGGGCGAACCACCTCGACCCCCGCGAGGACCTGGCCGACCTGTTCTTCACCCGCAAGACGGTGTCGCTCCACGGGGAGCAGCTGCCGGGCCTCGGGATGAACATCGTCCGCTACTGCGCCGGGGCGTCGGGGACGAACGTCGTCGAGGGCCGGCGCATGGTGCGCAACGGCGAGCAGCTCGACGGGTTCAAGCAGATCGAGGGCTTCCAGCGGGACTGGTACTCGGCGGACCCGTACTCGGCCAGCTTCGACTGGAACGCCGACGCCAACCAGCGCGCCGTCCTGCAGCTGGCGAAGAGCCGGGGCGTCGACACCTTCGAGCTGTTCGCCAACTCGCCCCAGTGGTGGATGCTGAAGAACGACGACCCGCGCGGCGCCGCGGACGGCTCCTGCAACCTCCAGGACGGCAACTTCGGCCGCCACGCCGCCTACCTGGCGACCGTGGCCCGCTACGCGCACGACCACTGGGGCATCGACTTCGCCTCGGTCCAGCCCATGAACGAGCCGGGCCTGGACTGGGGGTACACCACCGGCAACGGGCAGGAGGGGTGCTCCTACTCGCACGCCCAGCAGGCCGAGCTCATCCGGCTGACCCGGACCCAGCTGGACGTCCGGGGCCTGGGCGGGACGTTGGTGGCGGGCTTCGACGAGAACGGCACCGCGATGGCGGCCGACACCTGGCGGGACCAGGCGTTCGACGCCGGCACCCGCGCGGCGGTCGGGCGGGTCAACGTGCACGGGTACGACCAGCTCGGCGGCGACCGCGCCGGGCTGTACGGCCTGGTGGCGCCCGAGGGCAAGAAGATCTGGGTCTCGGAGTACGGCGACGAATGGGGCCACGGCCTGGCGATCGCCCAGAACCTGAACGCCGACCTCCGCCTGCTGCACCCGACGGCGTGGGTGTACTGGCAGATCCTCGACTGGGAGGGCTGGGGCGCGATCAACTTCACCGGCGGGCGGATCGGTGCCGTCAACCGCAAGTACTACGTGCTCGCCCAGTACATGCGGCACATCCGCCCCGGGATGAGGATCATCGACTCGGGCCACCCCGACGCGGTCGCGGCGTACGACGAGGTCAACCACAAGCTGGTGGTCGTCGCCGCGAACTACCAGGAATCGCAGTGGCTCACCTTCGACCTGTCCCGGTTCGGGCAGCCGGGGCAGGACGGCGCCCTGGTCCGTCGCTGGGTCACGGGTGTGGTGCCCGAGAACGGCGAGCGGTACCAGCCGTACGAGGACACCTACCTGCACGCCGGCCGGTTCTGGTCGTTCTGCGGCTCCCAGACCGTGCAGACCTTCGAGATCGAGGACGTGCACCTGTAGGCGCCGGGTGCCCCGGCCGGGCCCGCCCGGCCGGGGCACCGCGGGTCAGCTCGGGCGGCCCAGCGCCCGGTACGTCCAGCCGGCCGCGCGCCAGGCGGCGGCGTCCAGGGCGTTGCGGCCGTCCAGCAGACGTCGCTCGGCGACCACCGCACCCAGCTCGGCCGGGTCGAGGTCGCGGAACTCCTGCCACTCGGTGAGGTGCAGCACCACGTGCGCGCCCTCGGCGGCCTCCAGCGGGGACTCGGCGTAGGCCAGGCCCGGGAACATCTTGCGGGCGTTGTCCATCGCCTTCGGGTCGTACACCGTGACCTGCGCGCCCTGGAGCTGGATCTGGGCGGCGACGTTGAGCGCGGGGGAGTCCCGGATGTCGTCCGAGTTCGGCTTGAAGGCGGCGCCGAGGACGGCGACCCGGCGGCCGAGGAAGCCGCCGCCGCACTGCTCGCGGGCCAGCTCGACCATCCGGGAGCGCCGGCGCATGTTGATCGAGTCGACCTCGCGCAGGAAGGTCAGGGCCTGGTCGGCGCCCAGCTCCCCGGCCCGGGCCATGAACGCCCTGATGTCCTTGGGCAGGCAGCCGCCGCCGAAGCCGATGCCCGCGTTGAGGAACTTGCGGCCGATCCGCTCGTCGTAGCCGAGCGCGGTGGAGAGCAGGGTGACGTCGGCGCCGGCGGCCTCGCAGACCTCGGACATCGCGTTGATGAACGAGATCTTGGTGGCCAGGAAGGAGTTGGCGGCGGCCTTGACCAGCTCGGCGGTGGCGTAGTCGGTGACCACGAACGGCACTCCGGCCGCGATCGGTTCGGCGTACACCTCGCGCAGCACCTGCTCGGCGTGCTCGCTGCGGGAGCCGACCACGATCCGGTCCGGGCGCAGGGTGTCCTGGACGGCGAAGCCCTCGCGCAGGAACTCCGGGTTCCAGGCGAGCTCCGCGCCCGCACCGACCGGCGCCAGCGCGGCCAGCCGCGCGGCCAGCCGGTTCGCCGAGCCGACCGGGACGGTGGACTTGCCGACCACCAGCACCGGGCGG
The DNA here is from genome assembly GCF_042882445.1 of Kitasatospora sp. NPDC058218. Classification (NCBI taxonomy): domain Bacteria; kingdom Bacillati; phylum Actinomycetota; class Actinomycetes; order Kitasatosporales; family Streptomycetaceae; genus Kitasatospora; species Kitasatospora sp. NPDC058218. The sequence goes on from NZ_JBHVWC010000058.1 coordinate 69,478, forward strand.
GTCAGATGGGGGGCGAGCCCGTCGATCGCGGCGTCCACGTAGGACATGTCGGCGGCGAACTCGCCCTTGAGCTGCGGGGTGTTGACGCAGACGAAGTGCACGTCGCCGAACTCCGCGGCCTCCTGGACGGAGGTGGTGAAGCGCAGCCGGCCGGTCGAACCCTCGTGGCCCGCCACATGCTTGAGCAGCAGCTCGGACAGGCCCGGCTCGTACATCGGCACCCGGCCGGCGGTCAGCGTGGCGATCTTCTCCGGGTCGATGTCCAGACCCAGCACCTCGAAGCCGAACTCGGCCATGGCGGCGGCGTGGGTGGCGCCGAGATAGCCGGTGCCGATCACGGAGATGCGGAGGGTCACTGGTTCCCCTTTGCGGAATCTCGACCTGGACTGCCGTGGGACGGGCAGGACCTGCGAGCACCGATGCTATCCGCCCGTACCGGCCCGGCCCAGGCCGTCCTGCCTGCACCGATGTTTGGGGAGCGCGGGTGCGGGTGCAGGCCCCTGGGCGTACGCCGGGCGCGATCCGGTGGAACCCCTACGCGGGCGCTGTGACCGGCGGCACAATGCGCGCATGGATCCGAAGCCCGAGAGCACGGACGAAGCACCCGTCGACGAACCTGACCGCACCGAGGAGCCGGAGCGCAGCGACGAACCTGACCGCACCGAGGAGCCGGACCGCACCGCGCGGCTCAGCCTCTTCGAGCCGCGCGAGGGCGAGGCGCCGCCCGAGCCGCCGGCCCGCCGCCGCCGCACCCGCCGCGTCCTGCTCTGGACGCTCTCCGTCCTGCTGGTGCTGGTCCTCGGCACGGGCGGCGCCCTCTTCTGGGCGGCCGAGCACTACGCCTCCTCCGTCGCGCGCATCCCGGACGCCTTCCCGACCGCGCCGGAGTCCGCGCAGCCGAAGCCCGTCCCGGCGAGCGGGCTCAACCTGCTGCTGGTCGGCCTGGACGCCCGCTCGGACGTCCCGACCACCGGCAGCCGGGCCAAGGCCCCGGTCTGGCAGGAGGGCGCGGCCCGCAGCGACACCATGATGCTGCTGCACCTCTCCGAGGACCGCCGCAGCGCCTCGCTGGTCTCGCTGGCCCGCGACACCTGGGTGGACGTCCCCGGCCACGGCCGGGCCAAGCTGAACGCCGCCTACTCCTGGGGCGGCCCGGCGCTGATGACCGAGACCGTGCAGAACCTCACCGGCATCCGGATCGACCACCTCGCGGTGGTCGACTGGAACGGCTTCCGTGCCCTCACCGACGCCGTCGGCGGCGTGGACATCACCGTCCCGCGCACCATCGAGGCCGTCGGCGAGGCCCGGGCCTGGGAGGCGGGCACCCATCACATGGACGGCGCGCAGGCGCTGCTCTACGTCCGTGAACGCTACGGCCTGCCCGGCGGGGACCTCGACCGCACCAAGCGGCAGCAGAACTTCCTGCGCGCACTGATGCTGCGGATCATGGACTCCGGGACGCTGACCAGCCCGTCCCGACTCGGCGGCCTGCTGCAGTCGGTCGGCGAGGTGGTCAGCGTGGACGACCGGCTCTCCAACGCCGACCTCTTCCAGCTCGCCTGGAGCCTGCGTTCGCTGCGCCCCGACGACGTCCGCTTCATGAACGCGCCGTTCGGCGGCTTCGACACCGAGGACGGTCAGAGCGTCGTCCTGCTGGACGAGCGTCCGGCCGCCCAGCTCTGGGAGGCGATGCGAAACGACCGGATGCCGCAGTACTTCCAGGAGCACCGGGCCGGCGACACCCTGGGGGCCGACGTCGACTGAACCTAGGCAGTCGCAGGTCGGAGCCCTAGGATCTACTTAACGGTAACTAACCACAACTGAGCGGCGAGGCAGGCATCATGGCGGGCAGCGCAGGGGCGTCGGACTTCGATCTCTTCCGGATCTCCGAGGAGCACGAGATGCTGCGTGAGGCGGTGCGTTCGCTGGCCGAGGCGAAGATCGCTCCGTTCGCGGCGG
>NZ_JBHVWC010000059.1:0-66595 GCF_042882445.1 Kitasatospora sp. NPDC058218
CCCCCGACTCGCGGGGCGGCCGCCCGGGCCGACCAGGGGAGGCAGGAATGGCGGAGATCCTCGGAGCGGACGGGCGGACCGTCGATCTGACGGGCTACCGGGTGGAGGGCCCCGACGGCCGGATCGGCCGGGTGGACCGGCACTCGGACTTCGTCGACGAGCGGCACCTGGTCGTCGACACCGGTTTCTGGGTGTTCGGCCGGGAGGTGATGGTCCCGATGACCGCGGTCACCGCCGTCGACGAGGAGCGGCGCACCGTCTCGCTCTCGCTCTCGCACGCGGAGATCGACCGTCTGTACCGCGCGGAGACCTCCGGCTGACCGGGCTGCCCGCCGAGGACGCCCGGGACGGCGTGCGGCTCCCCGCCGCCGACGCACCGGCCCGCCGTGAGGCGCACCGGCCCTGCAAGGGCCCGCCGAGGACGCCCGGGACGGGGCCCGGTCAACCGCCCTGGTAGCCGAAGGCCGCCCAGACGTCGAGCCTGCCCGGATCGCCCCGCACCAGCGCGGCCAGCTCGGCCGGGGTGCCCTCGGGCAGCCGCCGGTCGGGGTCGAGCGCCCAGAGCTGGGTCCGCCGCAGTGCCTCCACCGGCGGGTCACCCGCCGTCAGCCGCCCGTGCAGGACGTACATCAGCAGGCCCACCATCGCGTCGTTCACCTCCCAGCGGGAGCCGATCACACCGGTCGCCCCGGCGGCGAGGAAGGCGGTGGAGAGGGTGAGCGCCTCGTCGAGGTCGCCGGCGGTGAGGTCGCTGACGCAGGCGTCCAGGACGACCAGCCCGCCCGGGGAGCCCGGCGGGCGGCCCTGGGCCTGCCGCAGGATGTCACCCACCGGAAGCCGCCCCGCGCCCCCGCCCCGCACCGCGCCCCGACCGGGGGCCAGGGCGAGGTACGCGTCGAGCGGCGACCGCCCCGACGGCAGCGCGTGGCAGGCGAGGTGCAGCACCGAGGCCCCGGCCCGCCCGGGTGCGGGCAGCGTGGCGAGCACCTCGCGCGGCGTCCCCTCGCCCTCCGCGCCCTCGACGTAGCCGAGCAGCGTCCCGTGCGGGTAGTGCACCTCGTGCAGGTACTCCGCCTCGATGTCGGCGAACAGCAGGTCCCTGGCCGGGTCACCGACGATCACCGGCCGCTCGCCGAGCGGCAGTCGGGGCCGCCCGACCACCTCGCAGAACTGGCGCGCGGAGGCCGCGTAGGAGAGCACCGCCCGCTCGACCGCGCGGACCGGCCGGCCGCCGTCGCGCAGCCCGCTGCTGAGCAGCGCGGCGTGCCAGGGCACCCCGCCGAACTCGCCGAACGGCACCAGCACCAGCCGGGGGTGGCGCCCCGCCGCCCGGAGCGCCGGGTGCCGCAACAGCGGCCGGACCACCGCGGCGCCGGCCCAGTCGCAGAGCTCGGCCAGCGCGGCCTGCCAGCGGCGCAGCGCGGCGACCCGGTCGGGGTGACGCTTCGGCAGGCCCGCTTCGAGGGTGGCCTGGCGGTCCCGGTGCGCCTGCCGGTAGGCCGTCAGCAGGCCCAGCGCGTCCGAGCGGACCAGGGTGAGGCGCTGCAGCTCCACGCCCCCGGCGGCGGTCACCAGCACCGCCTCGCCGCTGCGCCCGGCGCCCGGCGGCACCAGGTGGACGAGGGCGTCGGCGCCGGCCGCACGCAGGCTCCGGGCGATCTCCTCGACCGTCGGCGGCGCCATCAGCGCGGCGCCGGCCGGCGAACCGGCCAGCGCGGTCAGCGCCCGCCGCCGCAGGTCGTCGGGCATCGGGACGCCGGCGCCGCCCGGCAGCGAGCCGAGCAGCAGCCCGGGGGCGGGCAGGCCGAGCACCGCCGCCATGGGGCCGTCCTGCCCGTCCGTCCCGCCGGGCGCCGGGCGCAGCGGCGAGGCGGCCGCGCTGCCGCGGCCGTCCGGGTCGCCGCGCTGCCAGGCGTCGGCGAGGTCCTGGTGGCCGGCGCTGCGGAGCAGGTCGGGGACGTCGGTGGTGGCGGTGGAGGCGTGCAGCACCAGACCGCGGCCGAGTTCCAGCGCCTCGACGGCTGCGCACAGGTACGCCGCCGGGCCGTCGCCGCCGTCCGCGAACGCCGCCGGGCCGTCGTCCCCGGCCGCGTCCTTCGACGCCTCCTCCAGGTCGGCCAGGCACCAGCGGGCGATGACCAGGGCCCGGGCGGCGGTGTCCCGGGCCACCGTCAGCGCCGAGTCGGCGGCCGCCTGGAGCAGGGTGGCGGCGGCGGTCTCGCGCAGCCCGGCCAGGCCCACCTCCCGGCTGAGCGCACGGTCGCCGGGGCCGAGACGCGCGCGGTGGGCGTCGGCGAGCAGGGCGCTCACCGAGGCCAGCACCTGGGTGGGCGCGCCGCGCCGCAGCCGCTCCCGGACGGCCCCGGCCGTCGCCACCGCCTCGGCCGCGTCGGCCGCGCGCCCGGCGTGGCGGTAGCGCATCAACAGCAGGGTGGCGCGCATCAGGTGCCCGCGCGTCCCCTCCAGGCCGCCCGGGTCGGTGGTGGCGAGGAACTCCTCCAGGTAGCGCAGGGCGGCCTCAGCGCGGTGCTCCGAGAAGACCGGCACCAGGGCGAGCATGCCGAGCGCGGACGCGGCCCGCATGGCCAGCACAGGCTTGTGGAGGTGGTCGGCCGGCGTCTGCTCGGCTGCCTCCACCATCAGGCCGACGGCCCGCACCCGGCGGTCCACGTCCCCGGTGAACAGCGAGTGCGTCGCGGCGGCCGCACCGAAGTCGCCGAGCGCCATCAGCCGCTGCGGGTCGTCCGCCGGGATCGCCAGGACCAGCGGCTCCAGCCGCTCCACCACCCGCCCCATGGTGGCGGTGTCGCGCGCGGTCAGGGCGATGTGGAACTCCAGCATCAGCCGGGACCGCTCGAACATCGGGCGTTCGCGCAGCACCGGCACGATGCCGGCCATCTCCCGGCCGGGGCCGTCCACGACCGCCAGCAGTTCGTCGTAGTAGCGCAGGGCCGCCTCGACGTCCTGGTGGTCCCCGCCCAGTTGGAAGCGCTGGTGCAGGCTGGTGGCCAGGTTCTGGAGGTAGACCAGCCGGTTGGCGTCGTCCGGCGGGGCCGCGCGGAAGGCCGCGCGCTGGCTGCGGATCGCCGCGTCCAGGTCCTCCGGCGCGTTGGTGAGGGTGAACCGCTTGGCCAGCGCGGCCGCCAGCGCGCCGTGCACCTGCTGCTCGGCCCCGGGGGTGCTGGAGGGGCGGGCCTGCGACTCGCCGATCAGGTCGACCACCCGGTCCAGCGCCGCCCGGTCGGTGGTGAACTCGCCCTGCACGATCTCGGCGTGGGCGAGCTGACTGAGCACATCGCTGCGGGAAATCCCGTACTCCACCTCGCTCGTCATCAACTCCCGGGCCCGGCGCAGGTGGTGGACGGCCTCCTCGACGGTGTACAGCTCCGGTTCGTGCTCGCGCGCGGTGTTGGCCAGCATGCCGAGCAGGGCGTGCGCGGCGGCGCGTACCGGGGCGTCGGCGGCCATGCCGGCCAGGGCCTCGCGCAGCACGGCCACCGCCTCCCGCGACTCCGCCGTCGCCACGCCCCGGTCCAGGGGGGCGCGTTGGGCGAGGGCGGCGGCGAGCAGGAACCGGGCGCTGCCGCCGCTCCGGTGCTCCGGCGGGAGCAGCCGGCGCAGGTCGAGCAGCCGGGCGAGGTAGTGGTCGGCGTCCTCGGGCCGCACCTTGCCGCCGCCGAGCGCCTGGTAGGCGTCCACCAGGCGCAGCACGGCGCGCAGCCGGACGGCGCTGTCGGGGCCGGTGGTCGCGGCCAGCAGTTCCAGGTGGTGGACGGCCTGTTCGGTGTACCCGTGCCGCTCGTCGCCGTCGGCCCGCTCGGCGGCTTTCAGCAGCAGGGTGACGAGCCGCTCCCGGGCGTCCTGCTCGACGGAGTCGGCGGCCCCGTCCGGGCCGGCCACCCCGTCCGGACCGGCGGCGTCGTCGGGACCGGGTCGCGGCGGCGGTCCGCCGGGGTCGGTCGGGGGGAGCGGGCGGTGGTCGACGGCCAGGCCGCTCAGGACGGCCGCCGCCGCGGCCAGGTCCGCCGCGGCGCCGTCGCGGTCGTAGCGGTCGGCGAGGGCGCAGCCGAGGGTGACCGCCGCCACCCGGCCCCGCTCGTCCGTTCCGAGCCGGGCGGCGTCGCCGGCCCCACCTGCACCGGCCCCGCCCTGACCGGCACCGTCGGGACCAGCCCCGCCGAGCGCCGCCCAGGCACCGGGCGACAGTGCGTCCGGGCGGGCGACCAGGAGGGCGTCGATCGCCCGGTCCACGTCGTCCGGCCGCGCGGCCGGGTCGGGCGCCCCGCCGGTGACGCCTTCCTCGTGCCGGGCGTGCAGCAGCAGGCCGAGCCGGAGGGCGGCGTCGGCCCGCTCCGAGCGGTCCGGGTCGAGCAGCGCCGTCGCGAGCGCCAACAGCTCGACGGCCTCGGCCCGTTCGGCCAGGATGCCGCGCCGGAACTCCTCGTCCTCGGCGATCTCGGCCGTGCCGTGGGCCTGCCAGTACCGCACCGACAGCGTGAGGCCGAGCAGGAACCTGACCTGCGCCCGCTCGGCCGGGGCCGCCGCCGGCCCGGCGTCCTCCAGCAGGCCGCGGGCGGTAACGAAGGCGCTGAGCGCGCCGGACAGCGCCCGGGCACCGGCGGGCGACCCGGCCCGGTCCTCGTACTCGGCCAGCAGCGCCCGCCCCCGGGCGACCAGCGCGTCCGCCTGCACCCCGGTCATCAGCCCGCCGACCGCCGCACCGCCCAGAGCCCCAGGTAGCCGGCCGCCGGCAGCGCGACCAGGACGGCGGCCCAGAACGCCGCATGCCCCCAGAGCTGCGCGAGCGAGCCGAACCAGCCCTCCAGCACCGGGATCCGCAGCGCCTCCAACGGGCCGAGCGGCGGCGGCCAGGCCCCGAGCACGACCGTGCCCAGCGCCCAGAGGCCGAACAGCCTGCGGGCCGCCCGGGGCGCGGCCGTCGCGGCCAGGCCGGACAGCACGGCCAGCAGCAGCAGGAAGCCGGCCTGGTAGGCGGCACCGCTCCGGCCGGTGCCCCAGGACTCCGGGGTCGGGTGCTGTTCGGTGACGGCCAGCCGGATCTCGACCGCCGCCCAGAGCAGCGCGGTCAGGGCGAGGGTGGCGCCGAGCACGAAGAGCAGCCGGTCGCGCCCGCCGTCGCGGCCGGTGCGCCACCGCTGCGGTGCGCCGTTCCCCCGCCGCTGACGGCGGTCGGCCAGCCGGCGCCGGTCACCGGCGGCCTGCTCCTCGGCCTCGCGGGCGGGGGTGAGCAGCCAGGTGTCGGCACGGTTGTTGAGGACCAGGGCCATCAGGACGGCGGCCACCGAGGCGATCCCGGCCCACGATCCCAGGCCGCCCTCGAACAGCACCACCCGGTCGACCACCTCCTGCGGCGGCCTGAGCACCGTCATGGGCGGCCCCAGCCGCAGGTAGCCGATCGCGAAGACGGCCGCGACGACCAGGGCGAGCACCCGTCGGCCGATCCGGGCCGGGAAGCCCGCCACCGCCGCGGCGACGGCCAGCATCGCGCCGAGCTGCCCGACGGTCTGGCGCGCGGCCAGCTCGCCGGCGGTCTTCAGCGGGCCACCGAACACCCCGTTGGGCAGCACGGCCGCCCCGGCTCCCGCGTCCACGGCGAGCCGCCAGACGGCGCCCGACCAGAGCACCGGCGCCAGAGCGACCGTCAGCAGCACCGCCGCCAGCGCCCGCCGGGGCAGTGCCCGGCGGGCGGCCGTCCACCGGGTGCGCGTGCGGACCTTCTGGGCACCGCCCCGGCGGCCCTTGTCCGTACCGGCGGCGCGCAGGCTCCGTACGTGCAGGACGGCGGCCGCCACCAGGACGGCGCGGCCGTCGGTCGTCCCGGGGTCGGCGGCCAGGGCGCGGCGGCGCAGCGCCGACCAGTTCCGCCGGAAGCCGCTCCGGGCCGTGCGACGCGCCCGCCCCCGGACCGCTGCGGCCGCGTCGGTCGCCGCGGCGGAGGCGGTGTGCACGCCCGCCGGCAGCCCGCCCAGCGCGGGCGGCAGCGGCGAGAACCGCCCCACCAGCGTGCGGCGCTGCCGGGGCTGGACGGTCAGCAGCAGGGCGAGGCGCCGCGCGGTGGTCCGCTCCTCGGCGCTGAGCCGGCTGTCGCCGCTCCCGCCGCCGAGCGCCCGGGCCTCCCGGTCGACGGCGTTCAGCACCGTGTCCAGCTCGGTGAGCGCCCGCAGCCGGGCGCAGTTCCCCTGCGCGCAGTCGGGGTGGCCGCAGTGGAAGCGGGCGGCGAGCGCGGGCGCTCCGGCGGCGACCAGTTCCCTGACGAAGTCGGCTCCGGCCCCGTCGTCGGCGAGCCGGGCCAGGCCGGCCGTGTCGATCGGCCGGCCCCGGTACGCCGGGACGGCCTCCGGCGCGAACACCGCGCCGACGGCGAGCACCGCGAGCGCCGCCGCCTTCGTCCGGTCGGCCGGCCGGGCCCGCTCGACGGCGGCCAGCCGCTCCGGCTCCAGCGGGTTGTCCTTCACCTCGTCGCGCAGCCAGTCGCGCAGCCGCCGGGCCCCGCCGTTCTCCAGCCAGGCCGCCGCCTCCACCGACCGCGCGAGCAGCGCGACCGCCAGCATCACCGGGTCGTGGAACTCCTGGGCGCCGAAGACGATCGGCTCGTGCGCGGGCCCGGCCGGGGCGGCGACCGGGTCCGCGACCCGGCTGCGCACCACCTCGGGGCTGCCGCCGCCCAGCCACTCGCGGACCTGTACGGCGGTCCAGCGGTCGGCCGGGTCCTTGGTGAACAGCCCCTGGAGCAGCAGCCGGCGGCGCTCGTCGGTGACGGGTGCGAGGTCGACCTCCGCGTCGATCACCAGCCGCTGCTGCAGCGCCTCGTCGCTGATCAGCCCGCCGTCCTCGCGGTGAAAGCGGGTCCGGCCGGTGAACAGCTCGAACAGGATGGTGCCCAGCGCCCACCACGGACCGGCCCGGTGGTTCTGGCCGGCGAGCTGCTCGGGCGCCATGTAGGCGACGGTCACCTGCATGTCGGGCGAGAAGCGCCGGCTGGCGGTGAGCTTGGCGACACCGCCGAAGTCCGCCACCACGAACTCGGCCGCCGCCGACCGGCCCCGCCCGGCCCGGCGGACCAGGATGTTGGCCGGCTTGAAGTCCACCGGGTTGCGACGGACCTCGCTCTGCCAGAAGTCGAGCAGCGCGACCAGCTCCCGGACGATCCGCTCGGTCTCCCCGGGACGGCCCAGCCGGCCCCGCGTGCGCAGGCTCGCGACGTGGTCGGCGAGGGTCACCGGGAGGTACTCCATCGCCATCCAGTCGAGGAGCACCCCCGCGTGCTCGACCCTCCCGTGCCCCAGGACCTCCGGGACGTGCCGGTGGAACGCCGGGTCGCTCAGGTGCTCCAGCAGCTCGGTGTCGGCGCGCACTCCGGGGTTTCCGACCTTCACCGCGGCGTCGCCGCCGCCGTCGGTCCGGGCCGCGTGCCAGACGGTGCCCTCGCTGCCGGAACCCGCGACGCCGTAGGGCAGGAAACGGTCCAGCAGGGCCGGGGGGAAGCCGCCGGTCGCCTCCGCGGCGGTTCCTCCTGTCCCTGCGCCGCCGCCGGCCGGAGCTGAGGACGGTGCCGGGGCCGGCGGTTGGCGGCGGGTCCGGGCGTCGGGCGGCGGGTCGGTGCGACTGCTCTGGAGGCGGGTCCGCGGGCTCGGGACGGCGGCGGGGCCCGGGCGGCCGGGCCGCTCGCCCTGCCGACGCGTCGGCGGGCTCGCGTTCGCGGCGTCCGTCCGGTCGGCCTGCTGCGCCTTGCCCCGCTTCGCCTCCGTGGCCGTACTGTCGGCCGGTGCGCGCCGGGCGTCGCCGGGGGTCTGCCCGGCGCGCTCCTCCGGGGTGCCCGCACCCCGCCGCCCGCCCTGCAACCGGGTCGGCGGGCTCGCACCGGCACCGCGCCCGGCGTCCCCGCCGGCCGGCCCGCCGCTCGCCCGGTCGCCCGGCGCCTGCCCACCGGTCGCCTGCCCACCCCTCGACCGCGCCGGGTCGGCCCGGTCGCCGCCCGGCTGCCCGCCGCCGTTCGCGCCCGCGCCCGCGCCGCCGCGCTGGAGGCGGGTGCGCGGGCTCTCGTCGCCCGCCGGCCCAGCTCCCCGATCCGCACCGGCCCGACGCTCGCCGCGCGGGACCGGGGGACGTCCCGCGCCCTGGCCGCCCGAACCCCGCGCCGGATCCGGAGCGGACCCCGGCGCCTGCCGGCGGGTGGGCGGACTCGGCTCCGCAGGTTGGTCGGCCATCGCGCCGCTCTCCTCCTCGCTCCCTCGGCTCACCGGGGAGCGCCGAACTCGTCGATCTCGATCACCTGGACGTCGATGTCCTCCGCGAACCGCAGCCGATCGCCGGGCCCGACCCTGGTCGGCCCGGCGACGCGGCGGTCCTCGACGAACGTGCCGTTGGTCGAGCCCGCGTCCTCGACGTACAGCACGCCGTCGATCCAGCGCAGCCGGGCGTGGTGCCGCGAGAGCTGGTCGAGGCCGGCCAGGCCGGGGATCGCCGCGCAGTCGGGTTCGTCGCGGCCGATCGCCAGCCCACCGCCCCCGCGCAGGTGCTCACCGCGCACCGGCAGCAGCGCACCGCCGATCACCAGGGCCAGCCGGACCACCGGCCGCGCCGCCGGCCCGGGCCCGGGCGACTGACGCCCGGAGCGCACCGGACGGGTCGCCGCCTCGGCCACGCGAGGACCGTCCCGGCCTGCCGCCGGTCCTGCCGCCCGACCTGGCTCCCGACCTGGAGCCGCGGTCACGACGGCCTCCTCGGCCGGGTCGTACCGCTCCAGCTGCTGGAACACGTGGACGGGGCAGTAGCCCCGGCCGGCGGAGGTCGGGCACTCGCCCGGCGCGCCCACCGGGCAGCGGTAGATCACGGTCGCCACGACGTCTCCCGCAGGGTCACACCGCGGCCGACGAGGTCGCGTTCGATCCGGCCGAGGTCGCCCGGGCGCGGCACCCCGACCACCCGGACCTCACCCTCGGTGACCATCACCTGGAGCTCGGGCCGCTCCGGCCGGTGGGTCAGATAGGGCGTGTAGCGCTCGCGGCCGAGGGCCGTCCGCGGTTCGAGCCGCTGGTTGGCCGAACCGCGCCAGACCAGCCGGGTCGGCTGCCCGGCCCGGTAGCGACCGGTGATGACCGCGTCGGCGCCGGTCAGCGCGGCCGCGGCGGCCGGGTCGGCGGCCAATTCCTCGGGCTCCCAGCCGGTGTACACCAGCAGGTCAGCGGCCCGACCGGCCCGGCGGCGCTCCTCGTCGGCGACGGCCAGCAGGGCGGCAAGGGCCTGCGGCTGCTCCAGCGGCTCGCCGCCGCTGACCGTGAGGCCGTCGATGCCGTCGGCCAGCGCCGCCCGCCAGAGCAGGGCGAAGCGCTCGGCCGTCAACTCCCGCCCGCCCGAAGGCGCCCAGGTGTGCCGGGACATGCAGCCGGGACAGGCCAGCGTGCAGCCCTGGAACCAGACGCCCAGCCGCCGACCGGGCCCGAGCGAGGTCACCGGGCGGTACACCTGACTGACCCGGGCCCCGGGCCGCTCACCCGCTCCGGCGCCCGACGGCTCGCTCACCCGGGCACCCGGCCGCGCGCCCGCCGCGCCGCCCGAAGGCTCGCTCATCCGGGCCAACGGTTCACCTCCACCGTGTAACCCTCGCCGTCCCCCTCGCCCTCCACCGCGGTGACCTCGATGCGCTCACCGCGCTTCGGCGGCGTCCGGAAGATCTCCTTGGCCAGCGGGTTGACCAGCGCGGACTCGACGGCGGTCAGCACGCCGCGGCCGCCGTGGTCGAGCCGCCGCTCCGCCTCCACCCTGAGCACCTCCCACGCGTCGTCGCCGACCGTCAGTTCGGCGCCGTGCACCTCGCGGATCCGGCCGGCCACCGAGGCGATCGCCTTGTCGAGGATCTTCGGCACCCACTTGTTCTGCATGAAGTCCATGGGGATGAAGTTGTCACCGAAGCGGTTGCGCAGCTCGGGGCGCTTGATCTGCTCGTTGAAGAACAGGTCGAAGGCCTCCCGCAGGGCCTGCCGGACGGTCACCGGGTCGTCGTGCCGGTTGAGCTGACGCCGTCGACCGCGCCCGCCCTGGTCGGCCTGCTCCCGGTCCGTGCCCGCCGCACCGCCCTGGGGCTGCTCCGCCTCGGCGGCCCCCCGGCCCTTCGGCTCCTCGCCGACGACCGTCGCCGCGACCCCCAGGTTGGAGGTGAAGATCAGCACGCACTCGGTGAAGTAGACGGTGGCGCCGCGCCCGTCGGTGAGCCGGCCGTCCTCCAGGATCTGCAGGAAGAGGTCGAACAGCCGGGGGTTGGCCTTGTCGATCTCGTCGAAGAGCAACACGCTCATCGGGTTGGCCCGGACGGCGTTGGTCAGTTCACCGCCCGCGTCGTGCCCGACGAAGCCGGGCGGCGCGCCGATCAGACGGTCCCGCGCGTGCTTCTCGGCGAACTCGCTCATGTCGAAGCGGATCGGCCGGGCGTCCTTGCCGAGGATCATCTCCGCGACGCCCTTGGCCAGTTCGGTCTTGCCGACACCGGTCGGCCCGGACAGGAACAGCGTGCCGCGCGGCCGGTTCGGCGAGCTGGAGGACTGTGCGCCGTTGAGTCCGGCCGCCGAGCGCATGAAGATCTCCAGCGTGCGGCGGACGGCGTGCGGCTGTCCGATCACCTGGCCGTTGAGGAAGCGCTCGCCGTCGGCGATCCGCTCGCGCAGGGCCGCGCCGGCCCACGGATTGTCGAGCACGCCGATCCGGTACAGCCGGGCCGCCTCGTCCAGCCGCTCGACCGGAAGCCCCCGGTCCAACGCCATCCGGCCGATCGCCATCACCTCGGAGCTGCCCATGCCGTGCGAGGAGTCGGCCAGCGCCTTGGCCGCGGCCGTGGCCTCCGTCGCGGCCAACTCCGCTCCTCCGGTGGCCGCCTGGTGGCGGGCCAGGCCGCCGACCACGTGGCGGGCGGCGGCGAGCCGCTGGTCGTGCGGGGGCGGCGGGACGCTGATCACCCGCACCGCCCGACTGCCGACCGCGAACTCCATCGGCAGGTCCTCCTGCCGCTCCACCACCCAGAACACCGTGTTGTACGGCGTCACCGCGCTCTTGCCGGACACCGGCCGGGCGGTGTGGCCCAGTTCCTCGGCGGCCGCGAACAACCGGGCGGCCTCCCCGGCGACGGGGGCGCGGGCCGAGCCCAGCCGGGCCGCGTACGGGATGACCAGGCCGATCGGCGGGCCCGGGTGGCGGACCACGGCGACCATGGTGTCGCGCAGCCGGTCCGTCATCGACGGCTCGTCCTCGTCGTCCCCGCCCTCGCGCCGCCACCGCTCGTCGCGCGCCGAGAACTCGCGGACCGCCTCGGGGATCTGCTCGCGCGTCGCGCCGAGCTGGAGCGTCACGATCTGCTCGCTGACCTGGTCCACGAGGGCGAGCGCGCCGAAGCCCCGGGCCACGCAGACCGACTCGATCACCTCGGTCAGCGTGTACGGGGCCGACGTCTCGCTGCGGCCGGCGGCGTGGTCGGACGGGAGCAGGTACTGGTCGCGGACGTTGCCCGTGAGGAGGACCTGCGGGTAGACGGTGAGCGCCATGTCCAGCTCGCGGATCCAACTGGGCGCCGGCGGACAGTCGGTGTCCCCCTCGTCGGCCTCGGAGGCGCCTGCCGGCGCAGCGCCCGCCCCCGGCACGGCCGCCCCGGGAGCGCCGAACCCCGAGGGGCCGGTCTTCGGGCCGCCCGCCCCCGCGGCCCCGTCCGCCGGCCGGTCGCCGGTGCCCCCCGCCGTGGTCCTATCGCTCACGCTGTCGCTCCCGCTGCTCGTAGGGTGCGGCGCTCTTCGAGCCGTCGCCCCGCCGCTTCTTCGCCCCGCGCGGAGTGGCGGCCGACGGCGGCTGCGGCCAGGACCCGCCCGGCACCGCACCGGCCGCCATCGTGCCCGGGGCCATCGCCGAGGTCCGCTCCAGCCGCACGCCCTGTCGGCGGACGCCCTCCTCGATCGCGGGCAACTGCTCGTCGCAGAACCAGCGCTGGACCAGCTCGTCCTGGCCGTCCTGGTCCTCCTGGCCCTGCTGCTCCCACGGCCCGTCCCCGTCGGAGCGCCGGTCCTGTTCACCGGAACGCCGGACCACCGAGGTGGACAGCGCCGCCCGGTCCGCCGAGAGCGCCACCCGCAGGCCGTAGCCGACCACCGGCGCCGCACCGTCCGCGGCCGTGCCCTCCGGGCCGCCACCCGCGCCGTCGAACGGGACGACCACCGCGCCCTCCTCGGCCAGCAGGTCGACGAAGTCCTCCCCCACCAGGTAGTTCCGCTCGCGCAGCACCTCCGCCAGCGCCGCCGCCACCGGCACCCGGTGGCGGTGTGCGTCCGCCCGGGCCACCGCGGCCTCCACGGCGGGGCGCAGCAGGGCCGGGTCCTCGGCCGCCGCGAGCTCCTCGGTCAGCCGGTCCCGGTCCGCCGGATCGGCCTCCGCGGCCAGCTCCAGCAGGCCGGCGCGGAGCACGGCCCGCTCCTCCTCGCGGGTTCGGCCCCGCACCGAGTGCTGGACCAGTGCGGCCAGGTCGGTGAGCGTGGTCCGCACCTCGGAGACCGTCCCGGCCGCCTTCAACGAGCGGACCAGCCCGGCGACCCGTACCAGGTCGGCCGGGTCGCACCGGGGCACGTCCCGGGCCAGCATCGCCTCGGCCTCGGCGAGCGCACCGGCCCGCACCCGGTCGATCCGGGCCGCCGCCTCCGCCTGCGCCGCCGCCTGCGCCCGCTCGCGCCCGGCGGCCTCGGCCGCCCGCGCCGCGCGGGTCTCCTGCGCCGTCCGCGCCGGTTCGGCGACGGCCTCGGGCACCAGCGTCGTCCAGACGTCCGACACCGCTTCGGCCAGCTCCTTCGCCGCGCGGGTGTTGGACTCCCGGGCCCGCTCGATCGCCCGGGTCAGCTCCGCCTCGTCGGCGCCGGCGGGGACGGCGACCGCCGGCACGTGCACCTTCGCCGTCCGGTACGCGCGCCGGACCTGCTTCGCCTCACCGCGCAGGCCCTGCGCCTGCTCGGCCAGCTCGCCCAGCCGGGCGCGCAGCTCCGCCCGCCGCTCCTCGGCCCGCCGCAGCGCCTCGGCCCGCTGCGCCTCGGCCGCGAGCTGTGCCCGCAGCCGGCGCCGCGCCTCGGCCTCCCTGTCCACGTAGGACCACCCGTATCCCGCGGAACTGCTCACCGGCCGCCTTCCGAGCGCGAGTTGGACGTGCGTGGAGTGCGGACCGGGACATGACCACCGGTCGGACACCCTGCGCGCCGTCGGGGCCGGTGCGGATCGGACCACGCGCGAACCGGCACCGCCCCCGCGATGCTGACTGCCCATCATGCCGCAGAACACCGACACCCGTTCCCGCTTTGCCGAAATCGTGATCACCGCACACCGCCCCGGCGCAGCCGCTAGATTGGCACCCGGGCGACCGGCCCGTTCGGTCCGGACGGAGGTGATGATGCGGTGATGCCGACCGAGGTGCTCGATGCCCTGCAGGAACACTTCGGCGAGATCTGGCCCCTGCTCGACGAGCCGGAGCGGGACAGGCTCCGGACACTGCTGACCACGCGGTCCGACGATCCGGAACGGACCGCCCGCAAGATCGTCCGGCTGGTACTGGCCGCCCTCCCGGACGACCATCCGGTCCGCGAGGTGTTCGAGGACTCCGTCCGCTTCGCGGGCGGCGACTCCGGTCCGGACACCGACGCATGGCACGCCACCGTCGTGAACGCGATGGACAATCTCCGCCGGTGGACCGGGCAGCGGGCGGCGCCCGCCGCCGAACCGCCGCCCCCACCGGAGCACCCTGGCCCGGAGCACCCCGCCCCGGAAAGCTCCACCCCGCCCGAGGGCGCCGACGACTGGCTGCTGGCCGCCGACAGCCGCACCGCCGCCGAGTGCGCGGCCGACGGAAGCGACCCGATGGGCCCGGACCTCATCCGGCTGACCGGTCGCGACGGCACCGTCCGCCTCCCGTCCTTCCAGTTCGACACCGCCTCCGGCCGCCCGCTGCCGACGGTCGTCGCCGTCAACCGGCTGCTCGACGCCTCCGACGACCCGCGCGGCGTCGCCGACTGGTGGCTCGGCGCGAACGCCTGGTTGGACGCCGTCCCCGCCCGGTTGCTCGGCACCCCCGACGAGCACTCACTCCTCCCCGCGGCCCGTGCCGAGATCGCGCAGTGGTGACCGATGCCTGATGTGAAGGTCCCCGCCGCCACAGTGCGCGCCACCCCGCACCGGTTCGTCCTGCCCGCCGGCACCACCCTGTGGCGGGTCCACTCCGCCGCCCACCCCGTCACCTCGTTCAACCCCTACCCCGCCGACACCCACTACGAGGGCGGCCGGTTCTGCTCCTACGAGGGCGACGGCGAACACCTGCCCTACCTCTACGCCGGCTTCTCCGAGCGGACGGCCCTGATGGAGACCCTCGTCCGCAGCCTGCCGTTCGCCGAGGGCGGCTGGCGGTGGATCAAGCGTGCCGCCGTCCGGGGCAAGGTGCTCTCGCGGATCGAGACCACCTGTGACATCCCCCTCGTCGAGCTGGTGGGGATGGAGCGGCTCGCCGCCGTCCACCAGGACGAGTGGCTGATCCAGTCACCGCCCCGCGACTACCCGAACACCCGCCGTTGGGCCGCCTGGATCCGTGGCCAGGCGCCCTGGTCGCAGGGGCTGAGGTGGCCGTCCAAGCGCGACCTGGACGGCCTGGCCTGCATCCTCTACGAGCGCGGCGGCGCGACCGGGCTGGTCAAGCCGGCGGACGCCGAGCCGGTCCCGCTGGACACCGCCGCCGGGGCCGTGCTGCTCAACCGCCTCCTGGCCCCCTTGCGGATCACGATCGACCCACCGGGGCAGTAGCCCCGGGGAACACCGGCCGTGGTCGGCGCGGCGGTGCCGACGGGAGCGTCAGCCGTCGGACGTGACCGCGCCACCGGCCTCGGCAGCCGGGCCGGCGGCCCGGCGGCCCGGCGCCGCAGGGCACGGTGGGCGAGCGCGTCCAGGACGCGTTGCCACGCCGGTGACGCCTCGGAGATCCGGGACGTGACCAGCTTCAGGTACTTCCCCTCACCGCTGTCCCGTGCGTGCGCGGTCCCCCAGGCGTCCAGGTCGTCGATGAGGCGGTCCAGGCGTGGATCGCGCGGGTCCCAGTCGACCGCCTGATCGCAGGCGAGGTACAGGCGCGTCGTCTCGGGGTCGTCGAAGGCGGCGTTCTTGTCCCGGATCCGCTGCGGCACGACGTGCGGCTCCAGTGCCCGCATCAGGATCCACGCGTCGCGTTCCACGCGTACCCTCCGTTCGCTGACCCCGAGACCGCGCATCCGGTCGAGGACGGCGACCACCTCGGGCGGCGGGACGAGCTCTTCGCCGGCGGCCAGTTCGGCGATCCGGCGGCGGTGGTCCCCGAGCCGGTCGATCTTGCGCCGCAGTTCGGCGTCGATGTCGGCGATGGCCGAGGCGAACTCGGTCGGCCGGGCGTGCAGCAGCGCGTCGATGCGGGCCAGCGGTACACCGGCGTCGGCGAGGGTCCTGATCCGGATGAGGTCCACCGCCGCCTGCGCACCGTAGCGGCGGTAGCCGGAGGCATCGCGCTCGGGCTCGGGCAACAGGCCGACGTGGTGGTAGTGGCGACCGGGTAGTCCGCGAGCAGCTCGACCCACAGCTCGCGCAGGGCCGGGCGCAGCTGTCGGAGCTGGTCGAGATCGGGCGCCGTCCGCTCGAACGCGGCGAGTTGCGCGGCGGGCGGCAGGAAGGCGTCCCAGTCGCGCTGGAGGCCGTCCAACCAGACCAGCCCCGCCACGTCCTGCGGGTACAGCTGCGCGAACCGGTGTGCGTAGAGGCCGCCGAGGGAGTGCGGCACGAGAACGTACGGGGCGGCGATGTCCTGGGCGCGCAGCAGCTCGTGCAGTTCCGTGGCGACCGCGGCGGCGGTGCGCGGCAGCGGGAGGGGATCGCTGTGGCCCGTGCCGCCGCGGTCGTACACCACGGCGGTGGTGAACTGCGAAACGCCCTGCTGCACACCGAAGTAGTCCAGGCCGACCGCGCCGGCGCCCGCCAGGAACACGACGGCCGGTCCGCCGCTGCCCGACCGGTGCACGAAAACACGGCGGCCGTCGATCTCCTGGAACCCGCCGACCGGCGGAGCGGGCCGAGCCGGGGAAGTGATGTCATTCGTCATGCGAGAAGACTCCAACCCTGACGCAGGGTCAGGGTCAATCCCCTCCGCCACCGGAGCCGGCTCGTTGCGCGGCGGCAGTGCCCCGGTTGCCCGTCGCCCCCACCGGCGCACGGCACGTCAGGTCGCAGCACCGGCCGCCCGCCGAGCCCGTGGAAGGCCTCCCCGCCCGGCGCGCGGCCGCCCGGCGCGGATCGGCGAAAGAATTCCTCCGAGGCGTTGAGCACATCGGCCGCCCCCTCCGTACTGAAGGGCGACGGACGGGATCCGCGGCTTCGGCGGCGGCGAGCGTCCGACCCGACCGAACGTCACGTCCTTGGGGGAGAAACCCATGCATGCTCTGCGCCGTACCGCCGCCTTCGCCGCCGCCGCGGCGGCCGTCGTCCTGCTCGCCACCGCGTGCGACTCCGACGCGGACACCGCCGCCCCGCCCGCGAGCAGCCCGAGCGCACCGGCCAAGACCGGCGCGACGGGCGCACCGACCGCTACCGGCGCGACGGGTGCACCGAGCGGGAACCAGGCCGCGCTGAAGGGCTCGCTGGCCACCGTCACCTCGCCGCAGTTCGGGCCGATCGTCGTCGACGGCCTGAACTACACGCTGTACCGCTTCGACAAGGACACCGCCCAGCCCTCCGCCTCCAACTGCAACGACGCCTGCGCCGTGAAGTGGCCGCCGGTGCCGGTGAGCGAGCAGGCCACCGTCAAGGGCGTGGACTCCAAGCTGGTCGGCGCGGTGACCAGGGCCGACGGGACCAAGCAGCTGACCCTCAACGGCTGGCCGCTGTACCGGTTCGCCGACGACAAGGCCCCGGGCGAGACCAAGGGCCAGGGGGTCGGGGGCACCTGGTTCATCAGCACCCCGGAGGGCAAGAAGGCCCAGGCGGCCGCCCAGCCCACCGGCGGCGGCTCCGGCTACTGACGGACCGTGGGCGACGCCGCCCGCCCTCGCCCCGCCCCGCCCGTTGGTCGACCGCCGACCGCCGGGCGGGGCGGGGCCTCCCACCGCGGCCTCGACGGGGAGGGACCGATGCGTCACGATACGGCCGTGAGCGAATACCCTCCGGCCGAGGCCGGGCGACCACCCGGTGCCGGCGCCGACACCGATCCCGGCGAGGAACTGATCCGCGCCCTGCACCGGGACCACGCCGCCCCGCTGCTGCGGTTCGTCCTCCACCTGGTCGGCGGGGACCGCCGCCGGGCCGAGTCCGTGGTGCAGGCGACCCTCCTGCGGGCCTGGCAGAACATCCACCGACTGGACCACCGGGAGGGCTCGCTGCGCCCGTGGCTGGTCAGCACGGCCCGTCGCATCGCCGTCGACGAGCGGTCCGGCTCCCCCGCGCAGCCGCGCGGAGGCGGCGGCGCCGTCGAACTGCTGCCGACCGCCGAGGACCTCGACACCGCGCTGCGGCTGATGGCGATGTCCGACGCGATGGAGGCGCTCGGCGACGCACACCGCGAGGTACTGGCCGAGACCTACCTCAAGGGCCGCACGGTGAACGAGGCCGCCGTGGTGCTCGGCGTCCCGCCCGCCACCGTGCGGTCCCGGGTCTACTACGCGCTGCGCTCGCTCAGGATCGCGCTCGACGAACGAGGAGTGGCACTGTGACCGTCCCGGAAGGAACGCACCTGGACGTGGGCGCCTACGTCCTCGGGCTGCTCGAACCCCGGGAGCGCGCGGAGTTCGAGGCCCATCTCGAAGGCTGTGCCCGGTGCGCCGACGAGGCGGCGGAGCTCTCCGGTCTGGAGCCGCTGCTCGCCGAGTTCGCCGCGGCGACCGCGCCGGCCGGCGGCTCGCGGGAGGCCGGGAGCACCGACGACGCCGACCCGCTGCCCAGGCCGGGCCCGGAGCTGCTCGACCGCCTGGTGGGCCGGGTGACGGCCGCCCGGCGGACGGCCCGCACCCGCCGGCTGTTCCTGGTGGCGGCGGCCGTGGCGGTGCTGATCGGCGGTCCGCTGCTCGGTGCGGCCGTGAGCGGCGGCGGCACCGCGGTGGCGGACCACCATCCGTCGAGCCCCGCCTCCTGGCTGATGGACTCCGGCGAGCAGCACAGCGCCACCGACGCACGGACGGGCGCGGTGGCGACGGTCTCGCTGGAGGACAAGAAGTGGGGCACCCACGTGGCGTTGCGGCTCGGCAACGTCCAGGGGCCGCTGCGCTGTTCCCTGATCGCCGTCACCCGCTCCGGCGCGGAGCAGGCCGTCACCGGCTGGGCCGTCCCGGCGCCCGGCTACGGCGTGCCCGGGGCGGCCGACCCACTGGTCACCCACGGCGGGGTGGGGTACCCGGCCACCGAGATCGACCACTTCGAGGTCCGCACCGACGACGGCAGGGAGCTCGTGGCCATCCCCGTGCGGCCGGCCTGACGCGGGCTGGGCCCCGGGCCCGGTCCGCACCCGACGGTCCGTGTCCGACCCGGCCCCGGCCCCGGCCACCCTCCGGGGCGCACTCCACCTCGGCGCCTGCGGCTGCGGCTACGGCTACGGCTACGGCTACGGCTACGGCTACGGCTACGGCAGTCGAACCGGCCGCCACCGCCTCCGACCAGGCACCCGGGGTGGCAGCCGTCCCGGCCCGCGGCCGCCACCCGGGCCCGCGCGGCGGCTCAGCCCAGCCGGGCGGCGAGCCGGCGCAGGGCGGACGGCAGGGCGGCCAGCCGACGCGGGGCGGCGGACGGGTGCTGCGCCCGGTCGGCGGCGCGTGCCACGGGTTCCTCCCCGAACTCGGGGGAACCGGCGGGCAGGTGCGCCGTCGGCGGGGCGGCGGCCCCGACGGGCGTGACGGTGCGGCTGGCCTCGGCGCGCACCAGCGCGCCCATGGCGGTGTAGACGTCGAAGGGCATGACGGACCTCCTGCGGTGTGGACCTGACGGTGGGCACGGCGGCAGCGGCGCCCGGGGCCGGAACCCCGGAACGCGGCCCCGGGGCCTGTCAGCAGCGCAGGACGGTGCCCCGCCCGGCCCCGTCGGGGCGGGCGGGATCGGTGCCCGGCCGGGCCGCGGCGCCACCGGGCGGGGCACCGGCCGCGAGGCCGACCACCGTCCGGGGCGCCGGCGGGAGCAGCCCCGGCAGCGGGGCGCGGGGGTGGCCGACCCGGTGGGTGGAGGCGGCGCCCGGAGCGCTCCCGTGGTCGCGGCGGCGTTCGGCGGGCTCCGGGCAGTCGTCCGCGTCGAACGGTTCGGCGGGGGCGGCGGGGAACTCCTGGACCGTCACGCAGCGGTCGAGGGCGAGACGGTGGAGCGAGTCGGCGGTGCCGGCCCCGGTCAGCAGGGCGAGGACGGCGGCCAGCAGCACCGCGAGGGCGCAGTGGGTCGCGAGGTCACCCTGCCGAGCCGTACGCCCCATGCGCACCCTTCCGACGAACGTCGCTGTCCAGCTAACCGCGCACTCCCCCCGACACCCGCCCGGCCCACCCGATGGGGTGAAGGACTTCACTCCTCCGGGCGCCCGGACAGGCGAGTGCCCCGGACAGACGGACAGGCGAGCGGGCAGCCGACGCCGACGGTCGCTGCCGCTGACGCTCCCGACCGCGCCTACCCGATGGTGACCACCCGGGCCCAGTCCGGCGGGGTGTCCGGTTCGTAGTCGGGATCGTCCTCGTCGTGCGACCCGGTGACCGGTTGCCGGGGGAAGAGGCCGACCACCGTGCGGCACGGCGGCCGGGAGTCCGGCCAGGGCGTCTGTCCGTCGGTCAGGACCACGATGACGTCCGGCCGGGGCCGGGCCCGCAGCGCCCTGGCGAAGCCCGTTCGCAGGTCCGTGCCCCCACCGCCCACCAGCGGGATCCCCTCGGCGCGGCAGAGCGGGTGCGCGACCCGGGCCGCCGCGTCGCACGGGAGCACGGTGACCAGGTCGCGGCGACCGCCCACGGCCCGGGAGATCGCGGTCACTTCGAGCAGCGCGCTGCCCAGTTCGGCGTCGCTGACCGACCCGGAGGTGTCGATCACCACGGCGACCCGGGGCGGTCGGCGCCGCAGGCTCGGCAGCACGACGCCGGGCAGCCCGGCCGAGCGCCGCGACGGCCGGCCGTAGGTGTAGTCCTCGCCCACCCCCGAGCCGGCCGCCGCCGTCCGGACCGCCGCGCCCAGCAACTCCCGCCACGCCTGCGGCGGGTGGAACGCCTCCTCCGCCCACCGCTGCCACGCCCGCGGGGCGCTGCCCGGCCGGCCGTTGATGCCCTGGGCCACCCGGAACCGCACCGCGTCCCGTTCCTGCGCGCTGAGGCCGTGCGCGCCGTCCGGTCCGAGCTCCCACTCCCGCTCCAGTCCGTCGGCACCGCTGCCGCAGTCCAGCCAGGCCAGGTCCCGCGTCAGCGGCCCGAGGCTGAACAGGCGCAGGTAGTCCTCCATCAACTGCCCCTCGGGAAGCCCCAGGGAGGTCGGCCGGACGGCGCCTTCGGGCGCGACCAGCCCGTCGCCGAACACGTCGTCGTTGATCTCGAAGTCGGCGGCGATGTTCATCCGCAGCCGCTCGCCCGGGCCGGTCAGCCCGCGCTCCCGGGCGACCCGGTCGCTGCGCCCGTGGTGGTCGCGCAGCAGGTGCGAGACCTCGTGGACCCAGACCCCGGCCAGTTCTTCCACCGGCGTGCGCTCCACGAAGTACGGCGAGACGTAGCACCGCCAGTGCCGGTCCACGGCCATCGTCGGGATGCTCCGCGACTCCACGGTGTGCAGGGCGAACAGGGCCGTCGCCAGATAGGGCCGGACCTTGGCGGCGTGCAGCCGGGCGGCGAACAGCTTGTCGAGGTCCAGCGCCCGGGGGGTGTCCGGCGCCGCCGCCGCGTCCGGCAGCCCCGCCCCGTCCCGGGTCACCGGCCGGCCTTGGCCGCGACCCGGGCCACCGACCGGTCGGCCCGGGTGGACAGCGAGACCACCCCGGCGAGGCGCTCGATCGCGGCCGGGACGTCCCAGTCCGGTCGGCGCAGCGAGGCGAGGGTGGTCGCGGGGACGACGACCAGGTCCGGGGCACCGGTCTCGGTCGCCCGGACCAGCAGCGTCCACGCCGCGTCCCAGCGGGACTTCTCCGGGCGCTTGCGGACGGCGTCCACCACACCGTCGAGCACGGCCTGGCGCAGGTCGCCGCGCTCGGGCAGTTCGGCGCCCGCCGGGTCGGCGAGCAGCTCCTCCGGGTCCGGGAGGTCCATCCGGTCCAGGCTCGCCAGCAGCTCCAGTCCCGGTCCGTCCCCCACCGTGCCCCTGACCAGCAGGGAGAGGACGTCCCGCGAGGAGCCGGCCGCGGTCGCGAAGGCGATCAGGCACAGGGCCGTCTCCCAGCTCCGGGGCGACGGCCAGGCACCGCCCCGGCGGGCCTCGTTGGAGGGCAGTCGGTGGACGAGACCGGGGCGGGCGGTGAGCAGACCGCAGACCGCGCGGCGGGCGAAGGCGACGGACTCCGCCAGCCGCCGCGGGTCGAGCCTCGGCAGGACGGCCCGGGGCCACGTCCCGCCCAGGCCGCGGACCACCACGTCGTGTTCGTGGACCCACTGGAGGTGGACGAAGCGGTTGGCCAGCGGCGCACTCAGCTCCCAGCCGTCGGCCGCCGACGAGCGCGGGTTGGCGGCGGCCACGATGCGGACCTCGGGCGGCAGTTGCAGGGCCCCGATGCGCCGTTCCAGGACGAGGCGGAGCAGGGCGGCCTGGACGGCCGGCGGCGCGGTGGACAGCTCGTCGAGGAAGAGCAGGCCCCGGCCGGCCCGGACCAGGCGCACGGCCCAGTCCGGCGGGGCCATCGGGACGCCCTGCTCCGCCGGATCGTCCCCGACGACGGGCAGCCCCGAGAAGTCGGACGGCTCGTGCACGCTGGCGATCACCGTGGTCAGCGGCAGGTCCAGGGTCGCGGCCAGCTGGGTCAGGGCGGCGGTCTTGCCGATGCCCGGCTCGCCCCACAGCAGGACGGGGCGGTCGGCGGCCACCGCCAGGGTCAGCGCCTCCAGTTGGGCGTCGGGGCGCGGCTCGGTGGTGGACTCGCGCAGCAGGGCCAGCAACGCGCCGGCGACGTCGAGCTGGGAGGCGTGGGCCGGTTCGGCGCCGCCGCCGGCCGCGGCGAGCGGCGCGGACGTGGGCGCAGGCATGGACGTAAACGTGGACGTGGACATGTTCGATCACCTCGGGTGTGGTGGAGCGGACTGTGGCGGAGGGATGTGCGGTGGAGCCGGACGGCCGGCGGGGCGCCGGAAGTCACCGGGCCGGTGCAAGGGGACAGCACGAGGGAGCAGCACGAGGAGGTAGCACGGAGGGGGCAGCGCACGGCGGCGGCGCAAGCCCGCCCCGCACCGGGTCAGCGGACGGTCGCCCCACGGGCACTTGAGCGGCGGGCGCGCGGGCGGCGGCGGTCCGGGCCGGGGCTGTGCTCGACCAGGCCCGCCCTGAACAGCCCGTAGGTGATCCGCCGCTGCGCGGCCGCCTCCAGCTCGTCCCGCAGCGCGCCGCCGCGCAGCAGTGCGTCGGGGCCCAGCAGGCCCTCGACGACCGCCAGCGCACCGGCGGTGTCGCCGTGGTCCAGCCGTTCGCGGACGCCCCGGAGGCCGGCCGGGCGGCGGTGCGCCTCGTCGATGGCCTGCAGGCAGGGCAGCGGCGTGCCGGTCAGTGCGACCAGCAGCTCCTCCCGGCGGATCTCGGCCGGGTCGTGGTCCAGCGCCGCCAGCACGCCGTCGACCAGGCCGATCCGGTGCCGGGCACCGCGGCAGTCCACCGGGCGCGGCTGCCCGGCCCGCTCCGGGAGCGGGGCGGGCCGGGCCGGCAGCCGGCCCGGGACCAGGGCCGAGGCGACCAGCGGATGCAGCCGGTCGGCCTCGATCGCCCCGCTGCGGAGCAGTTCGAGGTCGGGGAGCGTCCAGGTCGCCGCGTCGGGCAGGACGGGCAGCGCGGGGTCGCCGCCGCCGGTGGGCGCGACGACGATCCGCCGGGCGGGCGACCCCGGGCCGTCGCGGTCCGCGGCCGGTTCCAGGATCAGCCGGTGCCGCGCCCCGAGGCGGACGCCCACCGGGCCGGTGGAGCGCCCTTCGGCGGTCAGCAGGATCTCGGCCTCGGCCGCCCAGCGGTCGACGGCGCAGCGGCGCTCCGGCGGGAGCACGGCGGCGGGCACCGCCCCCTGCGGGTCGGGCCCCGTCGGGGCGGGCACCGCCCCCAGCGGGTCGGGCCCCGTCGACGGGTGGCGGTCGGCTCCGCTCCGGAGCCGCAGTTCGCCGCTGCGGTGCGCGTCCCACAGGTGACGGTGCAGGTCGAGGCGGAAGCGCCGGTCGGGGCGGGGGTGCGGGTACCGGGCGGCACCGGCCTCGCGGTGGGAGGCGTCCCACAGGGCGAGGCTGATCCGCTGGCCGGCGTCCGCCCAGGCCGGCGGGGTCCGGGCCACGAGCTGCACCGGGTGCCCGTCGTCACTCTCGGAGGTGTCGTACCGGGCCAGCGCGACCGTCAGGCCCGGGCGCAGCAGGCCGTCCGGGGCGATCCTCGGCAGGTGCCAGCGCAGCAGGTCGGGGGCCAGTCGGCGGAGGTCGGCGCGGATCCTGGCGGCGAGGTCCCGGCCGTGGGTGCGCGCCACGGCGCGCAGGTCGAGGTCGACATCGATGTTCGCGGCGGCGCAGGCCCCGGCCCAGTCGCCGAGGTGACGGCGGGCGGTCGCGGTCTCGATCATGGACGGCGACACGGCGAACTCGCGCACGCGCAGCCAGAGGGAAAGACGGGAGCCACTGTTCGCGGTCGAAGTGAGCATCAGCACTCACCTTGCGCGGACGGGGCCCCCAATCCGAATGCGGAATGAGTAGTCATCGCGGGGAGCCTAGCGCCGTGCTCCCGGTCTGTCAGGTGCTTTTGTGCCACCGCCTCTTCACCGCGCCCGGTCCCCGGCGCGCCGGGCCGCGACCTTCCGCGGGGAAGGTCGCGGCCGGACGGCCCCGGCCGTCTACGGCACCTTGGCGTCGGGCAGCCGCTCGGCCTTCACCAGGCAGTCGCGGAACTCGTACCAGGGCGCGGGGCCGGTCCACCGCAGGAAGCCGGTGCTCCCGGTGCCCGCCTCCTTGGTGGCGAACCGGCTGCCGTCGTACAGCAGCTTGCCCGCGGTGGTCGCGGTGCCGGAGGTCACCTGGTGCGAGCCCAGCAGGGCGCAGTCCTGGTAGCGGATCACCGGTCCGCGCGAGGGGTTGACGGCGTCGAAGCGGTACACGTGGGGCACCGCCTTGTCGGTCAGGGCCCAGGGCTCGAACGCGCGCGCCGTGTCGTCGCAGGACACGAAGGTGATGGTGCCCTTGTACCAGGCGGAGTCGATCACCTTGTGGCCGACGCCCCGGATCTCGAAGCGGATGCCCTGGGCGTACAGGCGCATGACCGAGTCGGCGCGCGGCGAGTTGGCGCCCAGCTTGAAGAAGGTGCCGGTCGACTTGGCGTCGACGAGGATGTACGACCCGCCGATGAAGTTCATCGAGCCGCCGCGCTCGTTGCGCACGAAGGTGCCCGACTGGAACTCCACCTTGCAGTCGCGGAACGAGAAGTTGAGGAACTGGTCCTGCTGCTGCTCGGTGGGGATCCCTCCCATCACCAGGAACGCGTCCGCGTAGGAGCCGCTGATCTGGCAGTGGTCCCAGCCCATCTCGCTGTTGAGATTGGACTCGGACCCGGGGCCGTCGAGGACGATGCCGGCCTTCCAGGTGCCGCGCCAGTCGACGTCGGTGTACCAGGTGTCCTGCACGCCGAAGGTCTTGGAGGAGAACGAGTAGTTGAAGGTCGCGGTGGCGTCCCGGCTCTCGAAGGTCAGGCCGCTGATCCGGATGTTCCGGTAGCGGTCCATGTTCCGCCAGAGCACGGTGTCGCGGACCGTCGGCGCGTACACGATGCGGGAGAGGCGCTTGCCGAACCCGGTGATCGAGATGCCGTCGATGACGCTCTGCGTCGCGCGGTCGGTGTTCTGGGTGGCCGGCAGCAGGCTGTCGGGCTGGGTGAGCAGATAGGTGCCCGGCGGAATCAGCAGGACCTTCTTCGGGGTGACCCCGGTCTCCGGCGCACCGCCGAGCACCTCCGCCACGGCGTCCCGGAAGGCGTCGTCGCTCGGCGTGACGCCGGTCGGGTCGGCGCCCTTGGCGACGACGTCGACCACGTACCCGCCGGCGCCGGCCGCCACCGCGGCGGGCGCGGCGGCGGCGCTGTGGCCGCCGAGCGCCAGGCTGCCGGCCGCGGCGCCCGCTCCGGTCAGGCCGGCGAGCAGGGCGCGCCGGCCCGGCCGGCGCACCGGCTCACCGTCGCCGGCGGACCCGGACCCGGACCCGGACCCTGACCCGGACCGCGTGCTGTGCGTGGAATGTGTGGACATCGCCAACCCCCGTCGATGAGAACCGCGTCAGAGCCGCGACCCATGAATGGATCATGACCGAACATCGTGATCATCTGGCATGTCCCGGCCCCGGCACAAGGGTCCGTGCCGTCCGGCCCGGGCCGGACCGCTCCGCCCCGCGGCCCGGGCCGCTCCGCCCCGGGCCGGTGCGGAACGCGGCGCCCGCCCCCGGGCCCCGGACCGGCCGGGAACACCCGGGCGGACGCACCGGACGGCGCGGGCCGTGGCGCGTCGGTAGCTTGGGCGGGACGGCGGCACGGAGCAGCGGGGCCGCGCGGCAGCGGAAGACCGGGCAGGTTCAGATGGTCAGTGGCGAGCTCGACCTCACCGGGCTCCGGCGGGTCTACGGCCGGCCGGGAAGCAAGCTCTTCTACACGCTCGTCTGCCGCAACGCCCGGCACTGGGGCTGGACCGAACCGGGCCAGTCGAAGTGGCGGTGCTGGCAGGCGCAGCGCCGGCTCGAAGGCGTCCTCGGCCGGAAGCTGGCGCTGCCCGCCGGGTCGCGGGTGCTGGACGCCGGTTGCGGTGCGGGGGTGGTGGCGCGGGAGATGGCCTCCCGGTTCGGCCTGCGGATCACCGGCATCGACGTGCTGGACTTCCACGTCCGCGAGGCCCGCCGGCTCAGCGCCCGCGCGGCACTGGAGGAGCGGACCAGTTTCTCCTGGGGGGACTACCACGACCTGGAGTTCCCCGACGACTCCTTCGACGGCGTGTACTCGATGGAGACCCTGGTGCACGCCTACGACCCCGAGCGGGCGCTGGCGGAGTTCCACCGCGTGCTGCGGCCGGGCGGTCGCCTGGTGGTGCTCGGCCCAGTGGGCGCGCCGCCGGAGGAGCTGAGCCCCGAGGGCCGGGCGGTGCTGGATCCGTACCTCGACGCGATGGTCTTCCCCGGGGCCAGGCGGTACGACTCGCAGAGCCTGGGCCGGCTGCTCACCGAGGCGGGCTTCCGGGTCGAGGAGGCCCTCGACGCCACCGACCGGTACCGGCCGACCTCGGACGCGCTCTACGCCTACTTCCGGGTGCCGTACGCGCTGTTGCGCCTGTTCGGCCCGGCGGAGAAGTGGCTCGGCCTGCGGTCGGTGGTGGAGATGTACCAGGTGCGGGACTACGTGAAGTGGTTCGTGCACACCGCCGTCAAGCCGTAGCGCCGGGCCTCAGCCGACCTGCGCGCCCAGCATCCGCAGCACCAACTCGCCGTAGCGGCGGCCGAGTTCCTCCGGGGTCTCGCTGCTGCGGTCGGTGTACCAGCGGGACACGTCGATCCCCAGGGAGGTGACGGCGCGGGCCGCCGTGCGGACCTCGGCGACCTGGAAGGCGCCGGTCGCGACACCCGCCTCGATGAGGGCGCTGACCTCGCGCTCGATGTCCAGCCGCAGGGCCGCGACCACCGTGTAGGCGTCCGCCGGCAGCGCGTGCAGCTCGTAGTTGACCACCCGGCCGACCGTCCGCGCCCGGGCGTGCCAGGCCGTGAACTCCTCCACCAGGCGCCGCATCCGGGCCACCGGGTCGCCCCCGCCCGCCACCGCGCCCCGGACCAGCGTCAGGGTGGCCGCGTGGCCGGCCCGGCTGATCTCGGCCAGCAGGGCGGCCTTGGACGGGTAGTGGATGTACAGCGCGGCCGGGCTCATCCCGGCACCGGTGGCGATGTCCCGGGTGGTGGTCGCGTGGAAGCCGCGCTCCGCGAACGACTCGACGGCGGCCTGGAGCAGCCGGAACGCCGCCTCGGGGCGGTCGTCGGCGACGCCGGGCAGGGCGGGCCAGAGCTCGGCGATGGGCGTGCTGGTCATGGCGCCATCCTCCCAGATAAGTCGTACCGGAATTCCGGCCGCGCGGGCCGGGGAGGGCCCGACCGACTGTTGACAGGGTCCCGCACCGACAGCATGCTAAGCAAGCGCTTAGTCACGAGCCCGGGCCGTGCGGCCGACCGGCGGCCGACACCGCGGTACCGGACAGCTCCCGCAGAACCGCGCGAAAGGACCCTCCGTGGTGCACTCCTTCAAGGGCCAGGTGGCCGTCGTCACCGGATCCAGCCGGGGCATCGGCCTCGGGATCGCGCGCGAACTGATCGCCCGCGGCGCCCGGGTCTGCCTGACCGCCCGCACCCCCGAGCCGCTCGCCGAGGCCGTCCGCGACCTGGGCGGCCCCGAGGTCGCCATCGGCGTCGCGGGCAAGGCGGACGACCCGGCTCACCAGGACGAAGCGGTGGCCCGCACGATGGAGGCCTTCGGCCGGCTCGACCACCTGGTCAACAACACCGGCATCAACCCCGTCTTCGGCCCGGTGCTGGATACCGACGAGGCGGCCGCCGCCAAGATCCTCGCCGTCAACGTGCTCGCCCCGCTCGCCTGGACCCGCCGCGCGCACGCCGCCTGGATGGGCGAGCACGGCGGCTCGGTGGTCAACGTCGCCTCCGTCTCGGGCATCCGCGCCTCGCTGGGCATCGGCATGTACGGGGTCTCCAAGGCCGCCCTGATCCGGCTCACCACCGAGCTGGCCGCCGAACTCGGCGGCCAGGGCATCCGGGTGAACGCCGTGGCCCCGGCCGTGGTCAAGACCAGGTTCGCCGAGGCGCTCTACGAGGGCCGCGAGGAGCAGGTCGCCGCCGCGTACCCGCTGGGCCGCCTCGGCGTCCCGGAGGACGTCGCGGGCGCGGTCGCCTTCCTGCTCTCCTCCGACGCCTCCTGGATCACCGGCCAGACCCTGGTCGTCGACGGCGGCGTCACCCTCGGCGGCGGGATGTGAGCGCCGTGGCGGACGCGCACGGGAACCGGGACGGCGAGTACGCGGGCCAGGGCGTGGTGGTCACCGGCGCGGGCCGGGGCATCGGTGCCGCGCTGGCCCGCGCCTTCGCGGCGGCCGGCGCCCGGGTGGTCGTCAACGACCTCGACGCCTCGGCGGCCGCCACGGTGGCGGCCGCGTGCGGCGGCACCGCCGTTCCCGGCGACGCGGCCTCGGCCGAGGGCGTCGCCGCACTGGTCGACCGGGCCCGGGAGGCGCTCGGCGACATCGACGTCTGGTGCGCCAACGCCGGCGTCGCCCCGGTCGGCGGGGCGGGCGCACCGGCCGCCGCCTGGGCGAGTGCCTGGGAGGTCAACGTGCTCGCCCACGTCCGGGCCGCCGACCTGCTGCTCCCCCGCTGGCTGGAGCGCGGCCGCGGGCGGTTCGTGGCCACCGTCTCGGCCGCCGGCGTCCTCACCATGCTCGGCTCGGCCCCGTACGCCGTCACCAAGCACGGCGCGCTCGCCTTCGCCGAGTGGCTCGCCGCCACGTACCGCCACCGGGGCGTGCGGGTGCACGCGCTCTGCCCGCAGGGGGTGCGCACCGACATGCTCGCCTCGACCGGCGCGGTCGGCGAGGCGCTGCTGGCACCGACCGCGCTGGACCCGGAGGACGTCGCCGGCGCCCTGCTGGCCGGGCTGCGCGAGGAGCGCTTCCTGGTCCTGCCGCACCCCGAGGTCGCCGAGTACTACGCGGCGCGGGCCACCGACCCGGACCGCTGGCTCGGCGGGATGAACCGGCTCCAGCGGGAGCTCGAAAGGAGCGAGGCGCTGTGAGGGCCTGGCAGGTCACCGAGTTGGGCGAGCCGCGCGAGGTGCTGCGGCTGGCCGGGGACGTACCGCGGCCGACCCCCGGGCCGGGCCACCTGCTCGTCCGGGTCAGGGCCGCCGCGGTCAACTTCCCGGACGCGCTGATGGTGCGCGGCCACTACCAGGTCCGCCCGCCGCTGCCGTTCACCCCCGGGGTCGAGCTCTGCGGCGAGGTCGTGGCGGGGGAGCGCGCGGGCGAGCGGGTGATCGGCACCCCGGTGCTGCCCGGCGGCGCCTTCGCCGAGTACGCCCTGCTGGACGCCGCGGCGGCCTTCCGGGCCCCGGCGGTGCTGGACGACGCGGAGGCGGCCGCGCTGCACATCGGTCACCAGACCGCGTGGTTCGCCCTGCACCGGCGGGCCGGGCTGCGGGCCGGCGAGACGCTGCTGGTGCACGCGGCGGCGGGCGGGGTCGGCAGCGCGGCGGTCCAGCTCGGCCGGGCGGCCGGCGCGCGGGTGATCGCCGTCGTCGGCGGCGCCGACAAGGCGGCCGTCGCCCGCGAGCTCGGCGCCGACCTGGTGGTGGACCGGACCGCCGAGGACTTCACCGCGGCGGTCAAGGAGGCCACCGGCGGCCGCGGCGCGGACGTGGTCTTCGACCCGGTCGGCGGCGCGGCCTACACCGGGTCCACCCGGTGCGTCGCCTTCGAGGGCCGGATCGTGGTGGTCGGCTTCGCCGCCGGCGAGATCCCGGCGCCCGCGCTGAACCACGCGCTGGTGAAGAACTACAGCATCCTCGGGCTGCACTGGGGTCTCTACAACACCCGCGACCCGCAGGCCGTGCTGGCCGCCCACGAGGAACTGACCCGGCTGGCCGAGGCCGGCGTGGTCCGCCCGCTGGTGAGCGCCCGCCTGCCGCTCAGCGGCGCGGCCGAGGCCGTCCAGCGCGTCGCGGACGGCCGCAGCACCGGGCGGCTGGTGGTCCTCGGGCAGTAGCACCGCCGCCCGGGCCCGGCGTACCGGGCGGCCGCGCCCGGTACGCGGCTCCGCGTCACCCGGCCGCGCCCGCGCCCCGGGCGATCACGTCCAGGGCCGGGCGGGGCGGGCGGCCGAGCAGGGCGGCGAGGTCCCCCGCCTTGCCCGGCCCCGCCAGGAAGCCGTGGGCGATCGCCGAGTAGGTGCCGGCCACCATCGGCACCTGGAACGCCTGGGCGCCGGAGACGGCGACCGCCGCCCGCGCCTCGGCCAGCGTGCCGGGCCGGTACTCGACGGGCTTCCCGCCGGCCCGGGACAGCGCCGCCGCGATGTCCGCGCCGCCCACCGCCTGCTCCCCGACCAGTTCGTAGACCCGCCCGGCGTGCTCGGCCGGGGCCAGCGCCACCGTGACCGCGACCTCGGCGAGGTCCGCCCGGGCGACCGCCGCCAGCCGGCCGTCGCCGAGCGGCGCGGTGATCACGCCGTCCCCGTCCGGCGTGGCCAGCGAGCCCAGCAGTTCGGCGTAGAGGCCGTTGCGCAGGATCGTCCAGCGCAGCGTCGTGGACTCGCGCAGCCGCCGCTCGGTCCAGCGGTGCGCCAGCGCGTACGCCAGGTGGTCGCCGTCACCGGAGAGGCTGGTGTAGATCACGTGCTCGACGCCGGCCCGCTCGGCGGCCTCGACGGCGGCCCGGTGACGGGCGATCACCACGTCGTCCTCGCCGTAGCCGGCCGAGATCAGCAGCAGCGTCCGCACCCCGGCGAAGGCGTCCGCCAGGGTCTGCGGCCGGTCGAAGTCCACCGTCCGGACGGGGGCGCCGAGCGCCGGGGCCCGCTCCGGGGTGCGACTGCCGATCAGCACTCCGTCGAGCCCACCGGGCAGGGCGGCCAGCCGCTCCAGCACCAGAGAGCCGAGTCCGCCGTTGACGCCGGTGACGAGAAGCACCACTACCTCCAGGGTCGATTCCGGGCCCGCGGCTCTCCGCGCTGCCCCGTGACCATCCTCGGTACGCTGAGCGTTCGGCGTAAGGAGGCACTTCGATGTCAGTGGGGCACACCGCGGTAACCACCCCCCGGCCGGTGGTCTGGTGCGAGGACGGCGTGGACTGCGGGATCCGCGGACTGCTGGACCGGCTCGGTGACAAGTGGTCGGTCCTGGTGGTGGTCGAACTCGCCCAGGGCGTCCGGCGGTTCCGCGAGCTCCAGCGCGCCGTGCCGGGCATCTCGCAGCGGATGCTGACGCTCACGGTGCGCCGGCTGGAGCGCGACGGCCTGGTGTCGCGGACCGTCCACCCGACCGTCCCGCCGCAGGTGGACTACGAGCTGACCGCGATCGGCCACAGCCTGACCCACCTGATCCGGGCGATGGCGGACTGGTCCTACGACCACCACGACGCGATCCTGGACTCCCGGCGGAGCTGGGACGCCGCCAACCCGGGCTCCGAGATCCGCTAGGGCGTCGTATCGAGTCGTGATCGTCCAGGAGGAGTCGCTCTCGTCCCGGGGACCGATCCGGTAGGGCGTCGTGCACGACGGCACGGGAGGACGGGCGCTCCTGCGGGCGGACGGGGGCCGGACGCCGACGCGGCGGGGCGGACGGCGCCGTGCTCCGGCGGGCCGCCGAACGGGGCGCGGGGCGAGAGATGGGTAGTACCCCGCATTGTTCCCCGCACCGTTGCCGAGGTCCGCTTGGACCATCGGCCCGGAGCCAGCACACGAGCCGCAGCGGCCACCGGGGCACCGACGGGCATCGCGCCCGGTGCGACCGTCCCGTCACGCCGAGCTCCACGACAGGCTCCCGCGCAAGGCTCCACGACAAGCAAGGCCAGGTGAACGGCATGGACGACGCCCACACGCCGGTGAGATCGGTGCGACGACCCGCGATGTACCTGCGGTGCCACCCGTACGACACCCGCGAGGCGGAGTACGTGCGCTCCGCCATGGAGATCATGGCCGTCCGGCTGGGGCTGCCCTTTCCGGACGTCTACGCCGATCACGGCCGGTCCGCCAGGGGCCCGCTGCCCGCCCTGGAGAACCTGCTGACGGCGGCCGAGCACGGGTGGACGGACGTCGTCCTGGTTCCCGGACCGTTCGTGTTCTCGCTCGACGACCGCGCCGCCGCGGCGATCGTCGCCCGGCTGGCACGGGCGGGCTGCGAGGTCGTCGAGACACCGGGCCGCGTCGTGCGGCCCGTGGACCGGTTCCTCGACGGCGTCCCGGCCGGCCTGCCCGGCTAGACCGGAGCCGTGCCCGACCGGCCCGCGAGCAGCACCGTCACGGCCGGCGGCGGGCGACCACGGACGCCGGCGACCACCGCGCCGGGCCCGCCCGCTCGGGGCAGAGGCATCATAGGGACATGCCCGCCCAGACCGGATACGCCGTCCGCCACGACCGTCCCAAGGCAGCGCGGCGATGAGCCGGCCTCAGCCGCCGACCGCCCACGGCGCCGGATTCGCGCTCGTGGGCCGCGACCACGAACTCGCGCGCGCACGGGAGGCGCTGTCCCACCCGCCGGCCGTGCTCGTCGTCGAGGGCGAGGCCGGCATCGGCAAGTCACGCCTGGTGGCCGAAGCCGTCGCGGCCCAGGCCGGGCCGGGGCGGACCGCACTCAGCGGCCTCTGCCACCCGCTGCGCGAACCCCTGCCGTTCGGCCCGGTGGTCGACGCGCTGCGGGACGCCGCCGCCCAGCTGCCCCCGCCCGAGGACCTCCCGCCCAGCGCCGGGGCGCTCCGCTGGGTGCTGCCCGACCTCGCACCGTCCCTGCCCCCCGCGCCGTCCGGCGGCGAGG
Organism: Kitasatospora sp. NPDC058218; assembly: GCF_042882445.1. Classification (NCBI taxonomy): domain Bacteria; kingdom Bacillati; phylum Actinomycetota; class Actinomycetes; order Kitasatosporales; family Streptomycetaceae; genus Kitasatospora; species Kitasatospora sp. NPDC058218. Next base: position 32,743 of record NZ_JBHVWC010000059.1, read on the forward strand.
GCCTGCTCTCCCGGCGCAATCTGCTGGTCCAGGGCCTGCGCGCACTGCTCGGTGCGCTCGGCGACGTGATCCTGGTGATCGAGGACCTGCACTGGGCCGACGACGCGACGCGCGACCTGCTGCTCCAGCTGGCCCGCGACATGCCGCCGCGGCTCGCCCTGGCGGTCACCTACCGCGCCGAGGACATGCCGCCCGACGCCCCGGCGTTCGGCGCGGCCTACCGGCGCCCGACCGGCGTGGCCGGTGCGCTGATCCGGCTGGGCCCGCTGACCGAGCCGGACGTCCACGAGCTGGCCCGCGCCGCGCTCGGCCCGCGCGCCACGTCCGACCTCGCCCGGGTGCTCTTCGACCGCAGCCAGGGACTGCCCCTGACCGCCGAGGAGGATCTGCTCGCCATCGCCGAGCGGCCCCGGGCCGAGGCCCGGACCGGAAGCCGTCCGAGCGGTGCCGACCAGAGCGCCGACCTGGCCGCCGCACTGGCCCGGCGCGAGGTGCCGCAGGGGCTGCGGGACGCCGTCACCGAACGGCTCGCCCGTCTCAGCGGCGACGGCGACGCCGTCGTCGCTGCCGCCGCCGTGCTCGCCGTCCCCGCGGACGAGGACCTGCTGACCGCCGTCGCCGGGCTGGACGCCGGCGCCGGCGCGAACGGCCTGACGGAGGCCCTGCACGCGGCCGTCCTCCAGGAGAGCGCCCCCGACCGCTACGCCTTCCGCCACGTGCTGGCCCAGCAGGTGGCCTACCAGCGCGTTCCCGGTCCGCAGCGCCGGATGCTGCACCGCAGGGCGGTCGAGGACCTGGACACGCGCGTCCCCCGGCCGCTGGTCCAGATCGCCCACCACACGCTGGCCATGGGCGACCGCCGGGCCTGGCAGGACCTCGCCCAGGCCGCCGCCGACCAGGCCGTGGCCCTCGGTGACCCGGGCAGCGCCCGGACGATGCTGCGCGGCCTCCTCGACGAACCGGGCCTCGACCCGCAGCGGCGCGGCCGGGCCGCCCTCGCCCTGGCCCGGATCGCGGCCGACGACGTCGACCCGGCGGCCAGCATCCAGGTCCTGAGCGGCATGATCGCCGACCCCCGGCTGCCGGTCGCCGACCGCGGCGAGATCCGCCTCGCGCTCGGTTTCCTCACCGCCGTCCACAGCGGCAACCGGGCCGGGTTCGACCGGATCCGCGAAGCCCTGGACGAGCTGGAGGAGCGCCCCACCCGAGCGGCCCGGGCCATGGTCGCCATCGCCATGGACGAACGCGACGGCGCCGGCCGGCACGCGGCGGCCTGGCTGTCGCGGGCGGACGGCCTGCTGGCGACCAGTCCGGACGAGGACGTGGCCGCGGCGGTACGGGCCACCTCCCTCACCTTCCTCGCCCGGGACGGCGACCCGGCGGTGTGGGACCGGCTGGACGAACTGCCCCGGTCCTCCGAACGCCCCGAGGTCATGCGGCAGACCACCCGCGCGCTGTACAACACGGGTGAGATCGCCATCGAGCTCGGCTACGACCGCCGGGCCTCCCACCTGTTGGCGGAGAGCCGGCGGCTGGCCCGGCAGGCGGCCATCCCGTACCTGGAGTGCTACAGCCGCCTCGCGCTGATCCGGCTGGACATGCTGGCCGGCCGCTGGCAGGGGCTGGAGCAGCGCTTCGACACCCTGGGTGCGGAGTTCGACGACCTGGCGATGGCCGGGGCCGAGCGCTCCCTCCTGTTCGGACGCCTGGCCGCCGCCCGCGGCCGACTGGCCCTGGCGCGCGAGGAGTTCGAGATCGCCGGCCGGTACGGCCAGCGGGAGTCCCAGGTCACCGCCGCCCTGCGCGCGGCGGCCGGGCTCGCGGGCCTGCAACTGCTGGAGGGCGACGCCGTCGCGGCCGCCGCCACGGTCGACCCCGCCCTCACCACCGCGCGCCAGGCCGGCGCCTGGGCCCGTACCGCCGAACTGCTGCCGGTCGCCGTCGAGGCGCTCATCGCCACCGGCGGCCACGCCCTGGCGGCCGCCGTCACCGAGGAGGCCGCGGACGCCCTCACCGGCCGGGACGCACCCGCCGTGTCGGCGGCCCTCGACCTCGCCCGGGGGCTGCTGCTGACCGCCGCCGGGGAGCCCGGCGCCGACCAGGCGTTCACCCGGGCCCGGGACCAGTGGCACGACATCGGCCGACCGTACGAGGCGGCGCGCGCCGACGAGCGGATCGCCGCCGCGCTCGCCCCGCACGACCGCGCCCGGGCCACCGAACGGATCGCCGCCGCGGAGCGGGTCTACCTCGCCGTGGCGGCGACCTCCGACATCGCCCGCTGCCAGAAGCTCCGCCGCGACCTGGACCTCGGCAACACCGGCTCGCCGGGGCGCCGCGGCTACGGCAAGCGGCTGTCACCGCGCGAGCGGCAGGTCGCCGAACTCCTCGCGCAGGGCGCCGGCAACCAGGACATCGCCCAGGCCCTGTTCCTCTCCCCCCGGACCGTCGAGCACCACGTGGCGAACGTGCTCCACAAGCTGGGTACGAGCCGTGCCGAGACGGCGCGGGCGCTCGCGAAGGCGGACGCGGAGGAGGCCGGGAACGGCGCGGCGGACGGGACACCGGTCTGACCTGCGGCCCGTCCGGCCGGCGGCGGGCGACGGCGGGGCGATGCGGCCGACCGCGTCGGCGGGCGGGCGGACGGGCGGCCCCCGCGGGCCGGACTCGTCCGTTCACGGACGCTTCACCCAGCATTCGCGCACGCCGATAGGTAGTCCCCCGCATTGATCCGGCCGGTCCGGACCGGTTCCCTGGAGTTGCCGGCGAGAACGGCCGCCGCGCCCCCGACCAGGAAGGCTCCGACGACATGAGTGCACGTCACCACTCGCTGAACCCGCCCACCGCGTTGCCGGGCGCCCCGGAGCGGACCCGCGCCACGGTGAGGATCTCCCCCTCCCCCCGCAAGGCCGCCCACGCCCCGCTCGCCCTGGTGCGGCTGGCCAGGTTGAGCCGTCCCGCCTCGGCCTGACCCGCCGCCTCGACGGACCGGCGGGACGACCTCCCGCGCCCGAGCCGGTGGCGCGCCCCGACTGTAGTGCCTGCGCCCGTCGCCACCCTCGCCGACAGCGCCGCCCTGCCCGTCACCGCCCTGCTCGTCGCCACCCTCGACCGATGCCGGCGGGACGACGCCCGGCCTCCGGCCGCGCACGGTGTGCGCGGCCGGAGGCCGGGTCGGGGCCGGGCGGACGAGCCCTGCCCGAGGGGGCAGGCCCTTCCCCGCCCGAGGGGATCAGCAGTTCACCGGCACGACGAGGGTCGCGGTCGACGGCGGCCAGCCCCACGTGGTGGCCTCGAACGCGGCCTCGACGGTGGAACCGCACGGGGCGACAGCGGAGATCCTGCCCACCTCGGTCGTGAAGCGCTGGACCACGGGGGCCGGGTTCTCGGCGCCGAGCTGGGGGCCGCCGACCACCGAGGCGGTGAAGCGGAACGAGACGGCCCGCGGCGTCCACGTGAAACTGGTCGGGGTGGCCGTTCCGGTGAACGTGACCTGGTCGCCGTAGACATCGGCGCAGAGTTCGTTGACCACGACGCCACGGTAGCTGCTGGCGCAGGTCCTCGTGAGACCGGCGGACGCGGCCTCGTCGGAGGCCTGGGCGGAGGCCTGGGCGACGCCGGTGACGGTCAGGAGGGTGCTGCCGGCCAGAATGGCGAGGAGCCGATTCATCGGATGCTTCCCGTTCGTAGGTGTGGATGAGTGAAGCCATGTGACATTTCACGCTTCACGCCGCACATACTGCCATGGATTCAACCGGAATATTTGATTCCAACCTTCATTTCAAAGCCCACATCTGATTTCAGCCTTCATCTGTCCGAATTCCGCCGCTCCGACACATTCGTGTGACACCCCGTTTCCCTCCGCGCTGGTATCGGCACATCAGCCGGCCATCCTCGCCCGCGCCCTCCTCGCCGCGCCGACCACCGACGGCGGGCCGTCAGCGGGCCGTCAGCGGGCGAACCCCATCTCCGGGAAGCGCGGCGAGGCACCGTCCAGCAGGTGGTCGTCGTGCCCGCGCAGCCACCGGTCGAAGAACGAGGCGACGTACGCCCGGGTGGCGAGCACGGCCCGCTCCGGGCGGACGTCGCCGACGTCCGCCCGCAGCACGTCGCCCGCCACCGCGCCCTGCCGGGCGAGCTGCGGCAGCAGCGACTGCGCGTCGGTGTACGAGCCGTGCTGGGAGCCGGCCAGGGTGACGTCGGCGTGCCAGCCCCGGCTGTGCTGCCACAGGGCGTCCCAACCGGACTGGTGGTGGTAGTCGCCGGAGTCCGCGCTGCCGGTGCCCATCAGCAGGAACGGGCGGTCCAGGCCGTCCTCGGCGACGCTGCTGAGGAAGACGCCCTCGCCGGTGGGCCCGGGGAAGTGCAGCTGGCCGTCCAGGTTGACGCCGGCGGTGATGCGCGGGTCGTCGTGCATGGTCTGGACGGCGGTGAAACCGCCGGCGGAGTGCCCCGCCATGCCGATCCGGGTCAGGTCCAGCGAGCTCCCGAGGCCGGCCGGGAGCCGCCCGTCGGTGCGCAGCGCGCCGAGCTCGTCCAGGACGAAGCGGGTGTCGTCGACCCGGGTCTGCAGGGCCTTGCGCAGCAGGGCGCCGATGTCCAGGTCGGGCGTGCCGAGCATGGCCGGGAAGACGGACGTGGCCAGACTGCCGTCCGGGAAGGCCACCTCGGACGCGTCGTAGGTGTGGTCGACGGTGACCACCACGTAGCCGCGCGAGGCGAGGTCCTCGACCAGACCGGTGCCCCAGGTACGGGGGTCGCCGAGCCCGGCCGAGTAGAGCACCACCGGGCGCGGGCGGCCGCCCGGCAGTGCGGGCGCGTCCTGGCGGGCGTGGGTGCGGACCGCCGACCAGTCCGTCCGGTCGCTCAGCGTGCGGTAGTTGAAGACGCCGGCGCCGTCCGCGCTCCCGAAGTGCTCGGCGGCCCCGGGCTCCATGTAGCGGGCCCGCTCGTCGCCGACCGCGGGGCGGGCGGTGGGGTACCAGAGGCTGATCATCAGCTCGCGGTCCCGACCAGGCCGCCACGGGTCCTGCCGCCCGGTGTCGGTGAGGTGCAACGAGGTGGTGCCGACCGGGTAGGGCCCGGTGGGCTGCGGCAGCCAGGCCTGCGCCCGGCGCTCCGCCACGGCCGGGGCCGCCGCCGCCGCGGCCGGCACGACCGCCGTACCGAGCACCGCCGTGGCCGCCAGCAGTGCGGCGATCCCCGTCCGCACGCCCTGACCGTGTCCCCGCTTGCGCATGACTCCCCCAGCTCCTCGCCGTCTACGCCGCCGTCCACCGGCCGGCCCGTACCGTGACCGTACGGGCCGGGGCGGTGCACGAACGTCATACCGCGGAGCCAACTGCGGTCGTACTACTCCGGTATGACACGCCCGGGCGGGGACCCGGACGGGGCCTAGCGATCACCCGACCGGTGGCGCTTGAGCTCGTTCCGGGCCAACGAGCGCTTGTGCACCTCGTCCGGTCCGTCGGCCAGGCGCAGCGTGCGGTTGCCGGCCCAGAGCTGGGCGAGCGGGGTGTCCTGGCTGACGCCGGCCGCGCCGTGGGCCTGGACGGCCTTGTCGAGGATCCATTCGACGGTGCGCGGGGTCGCGATCTTGATGGCCTGGATCTCGGTGTGCGCGCCGCGGTTGCCGACGGTGTCCATCAGCCAGGCGGTCTTGAGCACCAGCAGCCTCAACTGCTCGATCCTGACCCGGGATTCGGCGATCCAGTCCTGCACCACGCCCTGCTCGGCGAGCGGGCGCCCGAAGGCCACCCGGTCCAGCGCCCGGCGGCACATCAGCTCGACGGCGCGCTCGGCGATGCCGATGGCCCGCATGCAGTGGTGGATCCGGCCGGGCCCGAGCCGGGCCTGGGCGATGGCGAAACCGGAGCCCTCGGTGCCGATCAGGTGGCCGGCCGGGACGCGGACGCCGTCGAAGTGGACCTCGGCGTGGCCGCCGTGGTCGGCGTCGTCGTAGCCGAAGACCTTCATGCCCCGCCGGACGGTGACCCCGGGGGTGTCGCGCGGGACGAGGATCATGCTCTGCCGGCGGTGCGGTTCGGCGTCGGGGTCGGTCTTGCCCATCACGATGAAGATCCGGCACTGCGGGTTCATCGCCCCGGTGATGTACCACTTGCGGCCGGTGACGACGTACTCGTCGCCGTCGCGCTCGATCCGGGTGGCGATGTTGGTGGCGTCCGAGGACGCGACGTCGGGCTCGGTCATCGCGAAGGCGGAGCGGATCTCGGCGTTCAGCAGGGGCCGCAGCCACCGCTCGCGCTGCTCGGCGGAGCCGAACTGGGCGAGCAGCTCCATGTTGCCGGTGTCCGGGGCGGCGCAGTTGAGGGCGGGCGGCGCGAGCTGGGGGCTGCGTCCGGTGATCTCGGCGAGCGGCGCGTACTGCAGGTTGGTCAGGCCGGCGCCGCCCTCCCCCGGCAGGCCCTGCCGGTCCGTCAGGAAGAGGTTCCACAGGCCCTGCTTTCGGGCCTCGGCCTGGAGCTCGGCGACGATCGGCGGGACGCTCCAGGCGGCACGGCCGGGGTCGGCCAGCTGGGCGTCCAGGACGGGTTCGGCCGGGTGGACGTGCTCGTCCATGAAGGCCAGCAGCCGCTCGCGGAGCTCTTCGGTCCGGGCGTCGTAGGCGAAGTCCATCAGTGGTCCTTGAGGGTGGTCAGGCCGTGTTCGGCGAGGACGGGTGCGATCTCGCCGGCCCGCTCGAAGCCGGCGCCGAGGGTGCGGCCCTGCCGGAAGCGGAAGTGGATGCCCTCGGCGACGACGGCGAGCTTGAACGAGGCGAAGGCCACGTACCAGTCGAGGTCGGCGGCCTCGCGCCCGGTGAGTTCGGCGTACCGGGCGACGAGTTCGCCGGCGGCGGGGAAGCCGGGGGCGGTGGCGGCGGAGGGGATGATGCCGCCGCCGACACCGGCGAGTTCGGTGTACATCACCAGCAGGCCGACGTCGGTGAGCGGGTCGCCGAGGGTGGACATCTCCCAGTCCAGGACGGCGGTGATGGCGTCGTGCTCGTCGACGAGCACGTTGTCCAGCCGGTAGTCGCCGTGGACGAGCGCGGGCGCCGGGGAGACGGGCAGCCGGGCGGCGAGCAGCCCGTGCAGCCGGTCGACGCCGGGCAGGTCGCGGCTGCGGGAGGCGGCGAGCTGGGTGGACCAGCGGCGCAGCTGGCGTTCCAGGTAGCCCTCCGGGCGGCCGAAGTCGGCGAGGCCGACGGCGGCCGGGTCGATCCGGTGCAGGTCGGCGAGGGTGTCGACCAGCTGCCCGCCTAGCGCGTGGACGCGGCGCTCGCCGAGGGCGGCGAGCGGGCCGGCGTCGCGGTGCGCGGTGCCGGGGACGTACTCCATCAGGTACCAGGGCGCGCCGAGGACGTCCGTGCCGACGTCGAGCAGCAGGGTCGCGGGGACGGGCACGCCGGTGCCCCGCAGGGCGGTCATCACCCGGTGCTCGCGGCCCATGTCGTGGGCGGTGGCCAGGACGTGCCCGAGCGGCGGGCGGCGCAGCACCCAGCGGGAGGCGCCGTCGGTCAGCACATAGGTGAGGTTGGAGCGGCCGCCCTCGATCAGCTCGGCCCGCAGCACGCCCCGGACGGCACCGGGCAGCTCGCGGTCCAGGTGGGCGCGGAGCCGGTAGAGGTCCAGGCCGGGTGGGTCGGCGGGGGTGTCGGGCATGGGCTCACTCTCCTGGTCGGCGATCCTGACTAAGCGCTTGCTTAGCATTCAACCGAGGACCGTGCACTGTCAATGCCGCCGTACCGCCACAATGTCGCCATGAGGTTGATCCACACCGTGGCCGGTGTGCTGCTGCTGCTCCTGACCGTCGCCAGCGTCCTGCGCACGCTGGTCGTCCCGCGCGGGCTGTACTCGTCGCTGGTCCACCGGCTCTGGCGGGTCCTGCGGACGCTGCTGCGGTGGTCGGCCGCGCCGTTCGACACCTACCGCGCGCAGGACCGGGCGCAGACCTGGCTGGCACCGCTGATCCTGGTCGGCATGCTCGGGGTGTGGCTCGGCAGCATGCTGCTCGCGTACACCCTGCTGCTGCACGGCACCTCGCGACTGGACTGGGCGGTCTCCTTCCGGGAGGCCGGCTCCAGCCTGTTCACCCTCGGCTTCGCCAGCGGGGACCGGCTCCACCTGTCGGTGATCGACTTCATGGCCGCCGCCAGCGGCCCGCTGGTGATCGCCCTGCAGATCGCCTACCTGCCCACCCTGTACAGCGCCTACAACCGCCGCGAGGTGGAGGTGACGCTCCTGAAGTCCCGGGCCGGCGAGCCCGCCTGGGGCCCGGAGCTGCTGGCCCGGCAGTCCCTGGTGGACACCGAGACCGCACTGCCCGAGCTCTACCGCGACTGGGAACGGCTCGCCGCCGACATCGGCGAGAGCCACTCCAACTACCCCGTACTGCTCTCCTTCCGCTCCCCGCAGCCGAACCGCAGCTGGGTGGTGGGCCTGATCGCCGTCATGGACGCCGCGGCCATCCACCTGGCGATCAACCCGCACTCGGCCCCGCCCGAAGCCCGCCTCGTCCTGCGCGCCGGCTTCACCGCGCTGCGCGACATCGGCGGCTCACTGCGCGTCGACTTCGACCCGGACCCGACGCCGGAGAGCCCGATCCGCCTCAGCTACACGGAGTTCGACGCGGCGGTCGCGATGATCACCGCCGCCGGCTTCCCCCGCGAACGCGCCGCCGCCGACGCCTGGCCCCACTTCCACGGCTGGCGCGTCAACTACGAGGCCCTGGCCTACGAACTCGCCCGCCGCAGCGACGCCGTCCCCGCCCTGTGGACCGGCCCGCGCGACTTCCCCGCCCCGCCCATCCCCCCGGCCCGCCCGGCCGACCGCCGACCGGAGGCCGCGGGGTAGCGTCCCATCAGGCTGTCCACAGGCCTCAGCCCACGGGCGTACTCAGAGTTCGACCGGGCCGCCCGCGGCCAGTGAGCGCTCCGCGGCGGCCAGGATCTCGACCACCCGCAGGCCGAAGGCCGCGCCGCAGGGGTGGGGCTCGCCGGTGCGGGCGGAGTCGCGGAGGGCGTCCAGGGCGCGGTGGAGCGCGGCGAGCGGGCCCTCACCGCGCTCGGGGAGGTGGACGACGCCCGACTCGCCGCGCAGCTCCATGCCCGTGCCGCCGCCCGCGAGCGGGGTGGTCAGGCTCAGCGCGAGCGTGCTGGACGCGCCGCCGGCGTGCCGCAGGACGAGGTGGACGGTGTCCCGGGGGCCTGCCACCGCCGTCACCTGGACGGCGTCGCCCAGCACCGGGAGCAGGACCGAGAGCGCGTGCGGGCCGACGTCCCAGAGCGCGCCCTTCTCCTGCCGCCAGGGCGAGGCCGCGTACGGGCTGGTGCTGTCGGCGGCGAAGACCGAGCCGAGCCAGTCGGAGCGGCCGGTGAACCAGCCCCCAGTGGCGGCCTGCTTCTCGATCCACGGCAGTTGGTCGCCGCCGAAGCGGACGGTGAAGAAGACCACCGAGGCGACGTCGTGCGCCTGGGTGGCCTGGAGGACGCGCCGGGCATCGGGGACGGTCAGTGCGACCGGCTTGTCCAGCAGCAGGTGGCAGCCGGCCTCGGCGGCGCGCACCGCGAGGTCCGCCTGGACGGTCGGCGGCAGCGCGATGGAGACCGCGTCCACCTCGGCGAGCAGCCGGTCGAGGTCCTGGTGGCCGGGCACGCCGTGCGCCTCGCCGAGTGCGGCGGCCGCCTCGGGCCGGCGGCCCCAGACGCCCGCGAACTCGAAGTCGGGGTGCTCCGCCAGTACGGGCGCGTGCACCCGCTCCGCCCAGGGGCCGGTGCCCAGCAGTCCGATCCGCATGCTCTCTCTTCTTCCTTGCTCGTAGCTGCCCGGCGCCGACGTGCTGTACCGCTCAGCGCTGCACGCGGGCCAGGGTGAAACCGTCGTAGCCCTTGCTGCCGACCGTCTGCACGGAGGTCGCGGACACCCGTGGCTCGGCGGCGATCAGGTCGTGCAGCCGGCGGGTGGCGACCACCGCCGGGTCGGTGCTGTCCGGGTCGGCGACGGCGCCGCCGCGCACCACGTTGTCGACCACGATCAGCGAGCCCGGCGCGGTGAGCTCCAGCGCCCGGGCGAAGTACTCGGGGTTGCTCGGCTTGTCCGCGTCGATGAAGACCAGGTCGAACGGCTCGGCGCCGTCGGCCACCAGCGCGGCCAGCGAGTCGGCGGCGCGGCCGAGCCGGACCTCGGCGACCTTCTCCAGGCCCGCGCGGGCGAGGTTCGCCCGGGCGACCGCGGCGTGCGCCGGGTCGATCTCCAGGGTGATCAGGGTGCCGTCGGCGGGCAGCGCCCGGGCCAGCCAGATCGCGCTGTAGCCGCCGAGCGTGCCGACCTCCAGGATGCGCCGCGCACCCTGCGTGAGGGCCAGCAGGTGCAGCAGCTTGCCCTGGTTGGGCGCGACCGCGATGGGCGGCAGCCCCGCCGCTTCGGCGGCGGCCGCCGCGGCCTCCAGCACCGGGTCGTGGCCGACCAGGCGCTCGGAGAAGTACGCGTCCACCGCGTCCCACGTCTGCTCCGCCACAACGCCCTCCACCTGCTGTTTTACATGCCACCGCCGGGGTAGCCCGATGCTACCCCGGCGGGACGACGGCTCCGCGGGAACGCTCCGGTGGAGGTCAGTCCACCGCGGGGGCGCCCACCGCGGGCTCGGTGGCGGCGGCCGCCGCGTCCTCGGCCTCGCGGGCCTCGGCGGCCTTGGTGGCCCGGCGCTTCATCAGCCAGGCCGAGAAGGCGCCGCCGACCGCGGCCAGCAGCAGACCCACCCAGGAGAAGCGCGACAGCCACTGCTCGGCCACCTTGCCCACCTGGTACACGAGCAGGGTGGTGCCGCCGGCCCAGACCACGCCGCCGAGCACGTTGGCGATCAGGAACTTCCAGTACGGCATCTTCAGCGCGCCCGCCAGCGGACCGGCGAAGATCCGCAGCAGCGCGATGAAGCGGCCGAAGAAGACCGCCCACATGCCCCACTTCTGGAACGAGCGCTCGGCGCTGGCCAGGTGGTCCGGCCCGAAGTGCCTGGGGAACTTCCGCCCGAGCTTCTCGAACAGCGGCTTGCCGCCCTTGCGCCCGATCGAGTAGCCGATCGAGTCGCCGATGATCGCCCCGAGGATCGCGCAGACCGCCACCCAGACCGGGCTGACCACGCCGCGGGCGGACAGCAGCGCCGCCGACACCAGCGCGATCTCGCCGGGCAGCGGGATGCCCAGGGACTCCAGCCCGATGATCAGGGCGACCAGGGCGTACACCGCACCCGGTGGGACGCTCTCGATCCAGGCGTCGATGTGCAAGGCCGTACCTCCGTGGCAGAACGAGACCCGCTCGTGGGACGGGCAGCGCCCGCTCCGGTGGTCCCGACGTCGATCCGATGGCGGCACCAGGCCGCTCCCCGAAAGGGCAGCCTAACGTGCCGGGCGGCCTGTCCCCCCGGCCGATCACCCCCGATAACGACGTACGACGCGCCGCCGTGGTTCCGGCCCGGGCCGACTCCACCGGGAACGGAGGCGGGCGGAGGACCGACCGGTCCTCCGCCCGCCCACCGGGAGTCCTCGGCGTCAGCCGACCGCGATCTCACCGAGCTGGAGGTAGTACGCGCCGAACTGGTCGGCGCTCAGCCGGGTGGCCGCGACCTTCACGTACCGGGCCACCACGGGGGTGAAGTCGAACCCCTGCGGTGCGGCGCCCGGGCGCGGCCGGCCGGTGCGGTCCACCACCGTGGTCCAGTGCACGTCGTCCGAGGACACCTGCACCGTGAAGTCGACGGGGAAGCCGAGACCGGTGTTGGCGCCGTCGGTGCGGGCGGTCAGGTCGACCCGGCGGATCAGGCTGGGCCCCTGGAGGTCGACGGTGACCCACTCGGGCCCGGTCGCGGCCGGGGCAGCCTGGCTGCTCCACCCCATCGAGTGGCCGAGGCCGGAGTTCACGACCCCGTCGGTCGCGGCGGCGCGGACCCAGCCCGCCGCGGTGTTCTCCACCGAGCTGGACGCCGTCACCGGCCGGCCGAGCGCGAGGTTGCCGCCGCCCGCCTCGATCTCGGCGAGCTGCAGGTAGCGGTCGCCGAACTGGTCGGCGCCGAGCTTCGTCCCGGTGACCTTGACGTACCGGGCGTCGACGCTCGCGAACGGGAAGGACTGCGCTCCCGCACCGGGCCTCGGGTAGCCGGTCCGCGATGCCACGGTCGTCCAGGCGGCGCCGTCCGCCGACACCTGGACGGTGAAGTCGACGGGGAAGCCGAGGCCGGTGTTGGCACCGTCCGAGCGCGGGAACAGGTCGATCCGGGAGAGCGGGCGCACCGAACCGAGGTCGGTGGTGATCCACTCGGTGCGGTCGGCCGGGCCGCTCGCGCTGCTCCAGCCCTTCGAGACCGCGTCCGAGCCGCGCCGGCCGTCCACGGCGGCCCGGGCGTGCCAGCCGTCCGCCTGGTAGCTGCTGGAGACCGTGACGGCGGCGTCCTCCACCAGGTTCACCCCGGGGTTGATCCGCACGTTGTCGAAGCGCGCGGTCGCGCCACCGGTGGCGAGCCCGATGGCGCCCGCCGCGTACCCGGTGTCGGTCACCTCGATCAGCGGCTGCGCGGTCGAGCCGGCGTACACCCGCAGGCTGCTGCCCCGGGCGACGACGCGCAGGTTGACCGGCCCGCCCGGGGTGTAGCCCGGCAGCACGGCCTCCTTCAGGAGGCTGCCGCTGCGGTTGAGGAACACCCGGCCGTCGTTGCGGACCCCGACCAGGTAGCCGGAGTCGAGGTCGAGCGGCGTCTGGCTCCGCAGGGTCAGGCCGGCCCAGTTGGAGTCACCGCCCTCCTCCGTCTTCACGCCGGTGATCGTGAGGTCGACCGAGGCCGCGGCGTCGCCGTACGCCCGCCCGGCCACCGCCGACACCACGTCCCAGCCGAGGCCGCGCTGCTCGTAGGCGCCGTCCGCGGTGCGGGCCCAGCTGCCCGTGGCCTGGCTCCAGTCCGACTCGACGCCGGCCGAGAAGTCGTCCTTGAACGGGAACCTCGCGTCGCCGGCCGGCGCCACCAGGGCGTCCAGGATCTGCTTGTGCCGCTGTTCCAGGTCGGCGCCGGAGCGGGTGTGGGTGGAGGAGTTGGCGACCAGCGAGTTCACCAGCGCCCGCGCGAGCACCGGCTTGCCGACGGAGAGCTGCCGCAGCAGCTCGTAGTCCTGGAGACCGTGCAACTGCGCCTCGCTGCGCAGGCTGTCGTAGACGCCGTAGGTCGCGCGGTTCGGGCGCACCAGCATGGCGGAGCCGCTCGCCGAGCCGTCGAAGGTGTCGAGCGGCGTGTACTCGGGGCCGTTGTTCTGCGACCAGATGTTCCAGCCCCAGTGCAGGTAGCCGTCGGCCCCGGCGCTCGCCGCCACCCACGGCAGCAGCCGCGCGTCCGAGAGCGGGTAGCTGAGCATGCGGTTGACGTGGCCGTCCTTCGGGTCCCCGGTCTGGTAGAACCAGAGGTCCTTCCCGGCGATCCGCTGTTCCTGGTAGTAGCCGACGTGCCGGTCGTAGTTCTGGCCGTCCAGCATCGGGGTGAGCGTGGTCAGCTTGGCGTGGTCGCCCGGCTGGTGGCTCCACTGGGCCTCGTTGGTGAGCCCGTTCCCGAACTTGTCGAGGAACAGCCCGTAGACCCAGTTGGCGTTCTCGACGGCCGCGGGATCGTTCGGCTCGTCGACGGCGCTCATGTAGAAGACGTCCGACCAGCGCCGCCCCTGGGCGCAGGCACCCGGGCCGGGATCGAGGCACTTGCCGTCCAGGTGCGTCTTCAACGCGCCGAACACGAGGGCGAGGTAGTCGCTCGCCTCCGTGGTGCGGGTCGGCACGGTGACGTTGGTGACCTTGCCGTCCACCGCCTGGAGCCTCGTCAACCCGTGCTCGCCGATCAGGTGCGGGGTGGCGATGTACTGCAGCGCACCGGCGTCGACGAAGGTCTGCACGAAGCGGTCGAAGGTGGCCCACCCGAAGTGGAACGTCCCGGCCGCGTCGACGGTGGTGTCCGGAATCAGCAGGGCCTGGAAGTCCGTGTGGATGACGTTGTTGCGGTGCTTGGCGTGGTCGGCGGCGAAATTGCCGATCACCCGCCACCAGTTGTCGCTGAAGGGCGTCACACCGTACTGCGCGGGCAGGCCCGACTGGGCCCAGCCGTAGTCCCAGCCGACCGAGCTGAACCAGTTGTCCATCTTGAACGAGGACTTGTCGGCCGGCGGCATCGTCACGTCGTACACGACGACGGTGACCGGCACGGTCAGCCGCGCCGCACCGCTCCACACGACGGCGTTGCCGGTGTACGTCCCGGGTGCCTGGCCGGCCGGCACGGTGACGCTGTAGTAGTACGGCTGCGTCTCGTTCGCCGGTACGGTGTACGGCACGTTCTCGACCAGCGCGTCGTAGTACCGGTTCCCGTTGTCCGGGGCCTTTTCGGTGCCCTGGTACCCGGTCTCGACATTCGGGTGGTCGTACTCGCGGGACACCGTGATCGCCGGGAGCGGGATGCGCGCCCCACCCGGGCCCACCAGCTCCTCCGGGGCGACCACCGTCGAGGCCGCGACCCCCGAGCGAACGGCGATCTGGGCCGCCTGGTTCTCACCCCGCGCGGCGTACAGGGTGATCGCGCCCGGGGCCCCGGCCGGGCGGGTGCTGGAGGAGAACACCCGGTCGGAACCGTTCTGCACCCATATTTCCGAGCCGGCGGCGCGAGCCGACAACGGGGTCAGCGCCGTGAACAGCAGAGCGAATATCAGGAATATGCCTGTTTGGGAAAGCCTTTTGGACATGGGACCCGTTCTCGGTCGACAACTGCCGATTTCCCCCCACGCGGGCCATCAGCCGGACGACGGGATCCTATGAGACCCACCCGACGGTCCGTCAAGAACAATTCTTTCGCTACCGAACCAGCGGAAGCATTCGGTGAACTCAACCGTCCCGGGGCGTTCGTCAGGGGCGTTCGAAGAACTGCAGGACGCCGCCGACCGAGAAGCACGCCGCACCGACGAGGGTTCCCCAGTTGGCGATGTCGACGTTGATCAGGCTGCCGGTCTCCGGGCGGGTGAAGGCGGCCAGCGCCGACACCAGGAAGAGCACGGACCCGAACTGGTTGACCGCGACGATCCACCAGCCGAGGCTGCGCGAGCGCCAGCACGGCCGGCCGTGGCAGACCTCGACCAGCGCGAGGTGCCCCGAGACCAGGAACAGCACGCACCCGACGATGTCGGGGGCCCAGATCAGCCGGTTCTCCTGCTGGGCCGAGAGCCCCTGGAGGAAGGAGTCCAACAGGTTGACGCCGAACACGAGCGTCCCGAGGAACAGGACGAAGGTGCTCAGCCAGTCGATCCGCGCGGGCTCGTAACTCCACCACCGCCAGCCGCGCGTCACCAGCGAGTCCGTCGCACCGGAACGGCGCGGGGCGTTGATCGCCTGGAGCAGCGAGGTGTAGCCGCCGGTGTTGAAGAACAGCCCTCCCGCGAAGTAGATCGAGGCGATCCCCGTCGCGGAGACAGATCCGGCCTGGGCAACGGCGGCGCCCAGCGCGAACAGGGCTCCGCCGATCGTGAAGGCGAAGGCGGCGAGGGCGTTGAGCGTGCGCAGCCGGCGCAGGGCCGCCTCGTCCGCACTGCGCGGTGGGGCCTCGGCCCCTCCCTCGGCGCGGACCCTGAGCGCCCCGCGCTTGCGGGCCAGGCGCGACTCCCAGACGGCCGAACCGCCCTCGGCCAACCGCCAGGTGAGCCGGGTCGTGAACGGTCCGGCGCCTTCGGCGCGCTCGTCGGGGCGAACCACGGCGCCAGCCTAACGCCGCACGCACCGCCCGGCACGGCACCGGCGCCGTGTCGCGGCCGCTCATCCAGTCCCAGCCGGCGTGGTCGCAGCCCCGGCCTGAGCCGACGGGGCGGCGTACGCCGACGTGGTGTCGGAGTGCGCCGCCCCGGAGCGGGACGGGCTGCGGGAGGCAGCCCACGCGCTCATTTCGGGTCGCGGTTGAACTGGGCCGTCGACCAGCGGTAGCCGAGCGCGGTCAGGCCGACGCACCAGGCGATCGCGAGCCAGCCGTTGTTGCCGATCCCGGTGCCGAGCAGCAGACCGCGCAGCGTCTCGATGGCGGGGGTGAAGGGCTGGTACTCGGCAACCGGCTGGAACCAGCCCGGCATCGTGTCGGCCGGGATGAAGGCGCTGGAGATGAGCGGGAGGAGGATCAGCGGCTGTGCACTGTTGGCGGCCGCCTCGGCGTTCGGGCTGGCCATGCCGATGCCGACCGCGATCCAGGTGAACGCCAGGGCGAACAGCACGAGCAGCCCGAACGCCGCCAGCCACTCCAAGGCGGTGGCGTCCGTGGACCGGAAGCCGATGGCCACCGCGACGGCGCCGACGAGGACCACGCTGGCGACGCACTGCAGCACGCTGCCGACGACGTGCCCGATGATCACGGAGCCGCGGTGGATCGCCATCGTCCGGAAGCGGGCGATGAGGCCCTCGCTCATGTCCATGGAGATGTAGACCGCGGCCCCGATCACGGTGCTGCCGATGGTCATCATCAGAATTCCCGGGACGATGTAGGCGATGTACTCGGAGCGGTCGGCGCCGCCACCGCCGATGCCCGCGCTCATCACGTCGCCGAAGATGTAGACGAAGAGCAGCAACAGCATGATCGGCGCGAGCAACAGGTTCAGGGTGGCGGACGGGTAGCGCCGGGCGTGCAGGAGGTTGCGGCGCAGCATCGTGGTGGAGTCGCGCACGGCGAGGGAGAGGGTGCTCATCGGACGGTCTCCTCGGTCTGGTGGGGGACGTGGGCCGGGCCGGTGAGGGCGAAGAACACGTCGTCGAGGTCGGGGGTGTGGACGGTGAGTTCGTCGGCCTCGATGCCGGCGGAGTCCAGCGAGTCGAGGACGGTGCGCAGGTCGCGCTGGCTGCCGTCGCTGGGGATCCGCAGGGTCAGCGCCTGGTCGTCGCGGGTGCTCTCGGGCAGGGCGGCGGTGGCGCCGCGGTAGGCGGCCGGGTCGGTGAAGCGGAGCCGGACGTGTCCGCCGGGGATCAGCCGCTTGAGCTCCTCGGCGGTGCCCTCGGCGGCGATCCTGCCGTCGTTGAGCACGGCGATGCGGTCGGCGAGTTCGTCGGCCTCGTCCAGGTACTGGGTGGTGAGGAAGACGGTGACGCCGTCGGCGACGAGCTCGCGGATGATCCCCCACATGGTGTGGCGACTGCGCGGGTCGAGGCCGGTGGTCGGCTCGTCGAGGAAGATGATCCGCGGGTTGCCGACCAGGGTCATGGCGATGTCCAGGCGGCGCTTCATGCCGCCGGAGTAGGTGGAGGCGGGCTTCTTCGCCGCCTCGACCAGGTCGAACCGCTCCAGCAGCTCGGCGGTGACCCGTCGCCCCTCGCGCCTGGACAGGTGGTGGAGGTCGGCCATGAGGAGCATGTTCTCCTCGCCGGTGATCAGGCCGTCGACGGCGGAGAACTGCCCGGTGACGCCGATCGCGGCCCGCACCCCGTCGGGTGAGGCGGCGACGTCGTGGCCCGCCACCTGGGCCTGACCGCCGTCGGCGCCGATGAGGGTGGAGAGGATCTTGACGACGGTGGTCTTGCCGGCGCCGTTCGGCCCGAGCAGCGCGAACACGGACCCGGCCGGGATGTACAGATCGATGCCGTCGAGGACGGTCTTGTCGCCGTAGGACTTGCACAGGCCGACGGCGGAGACGGCGGCGGGCACCTGCGGAGCGCCGCCCTTTCCGGATGTGGGCATGACAGATGGACCCATGGAACTCTCCCGTTCGAGGGCTGAAGGGACTGCGGTGAATGAGTCGAGGACGGTTCGTCCGGAGTCAGGACCGGGCTCGGCGAACGTCGATGTGGCCGTGCCACGCCCGTGGCCGCCGGCCGGTCGGATGGGCAGCCCAGCCCCGTGGTCCGGGCTGCCCGTCCGACGCAGTGACGGTCGGCGTGAACGGTGACTCCCGGACCTCGCCGGTCCGGGAGTCGTGCGCACGGACGTCAGCCGACCGCGCCCTCGGCGCGTGCGATGTCGTCGGTCAGCTGCTTCCGCGCGCGGGCGGGGACGTAGCCGCCCTCCGAGTAGTTCTCGGCGAACGCGTTGACGAACTCCACCGGGTCCTCCCCGACGATGTCGCGGATCGGCGTTCCGTCGGCCGCGGCCTGCTCGAACAGGTCGGCGAGGTCTTCGAACATCGACGCGTTGCTGTCGCCGTCGATCGGCACGAAGTGCATCAGGTACCGCTCGATCGCGCCGACCGCCGCGCGGTGGTTCCCGGGGAGCTCCTTGACGCGCGCCTTGTACGCCCTCCAGCGCTTCTTGGGTCCGATCACCTTCGCGATGAAGCCGCCGTTTTCGACATCGGACATGGCTACTTGCCCCCTTCGCGGAGCTGTTCCAGTCGTCCCGTGAGGAAGCTCCACGTCCTCCAGAACTCTTCGAGGTACTCCCGTCCCTGAGCATTGAGGGAGTGCACCTTGCGTGGCGGCCCCTTCTCGGAGGGGACCTTCTCCACGTCGACGAGACCGCGCTTCTCCATCCTGAGGAGCAGCGCGTAGATGGTCCCTTCGGCGATGTCCGAGAAACCTTGTTCCCGCAGCCGCGCCGTGATCTCGTAGCCGTAGGCGGGCCGGCCGGACAGGGACGCGAGGATGATGCCCTCCAGCGTGCCCTTGAGCATCTCCGTCAGCAGCTTGGCCATGGACGCCTCCTCTCCCTGAGCTAGTCAGCGTTAGTGAGTACTGGTACACCGTAACGCTGACTACCGGTACTCAGCAAGACCGAGTAGTTGAGGTGTGTGCCGGCACGCCGGCGAACCGGTCGGCGGACCGGGACCGACGGGCCGGATCTGCGGGACACGTCCTCAGCCGCCGGACTTCGCGGGCGGGTCTCGTCGGAGCGCCTCCTCGATCGCTCGCTTGAGCTCCTCCTGATCGACAGCGGGGTGCGTCACGGAGGACCGCCCGAGACCGTCGGTCCAGACGGCCGGCAACCGGGCTCCGGCGAGGACCCGGCCGTCTCCGGCCGGGGGGAGCTGGACGATCTCCAGATCGGCTGCGGTGATCTCGTCCCCCTGGCGTCCGGGCTCCAGGTCCACGCACAGGTGGTACTCGCGTGACTCGCCGTCCGCGATGTCGATGGCGTACTCGACGGCTCCCGGACCGACGCGGTCCCCGCGGTTCGACAGGTCCTCCACCCCGGGCGAGACCTGCTTGAAGTAGCGCACCCGGCCGCGGGCGTACGTGGTGACCCGCAGGGCGAGATCACGGACGACGGTCTGTCGCGTCCGGTCGAGCAGCGCGGCCAGCTCCTCGGCAAGACCGGGCTTCCCGCCGGGGGACGCGGGCGCGCGAACGATGTTCATGGTGCCGCCCAGCGCCGAGGTGATCGACCGGATCTGTGCCACCGACCAGTCGGTGCCGATGCCACGGGCGTGGCAGGAGAAACGACCCGCGCAGGAGGCCAGCGCGGCGGCCAGTTCGTCGCCGCTCTCCGCCCGCGCCTCGATGTCGGTCAGCAGGATCGCGGTGCGCACCGCGTCCGCGTGGCCCGCGAACAGCCGGTCGGCGAGCCGGATCCACCGGCCGAACGCCGCCGCCTCGACGGGCTCCAGCCCCGCCAGGGCCGCCCGCGCCCCGGCCTTGGCGGCCTCGGTCGCCCGGATCAGCCGCTGGGTGGCGGGGTAGAGCATCGTCGCGTACTCCGCCCCCGCGACGACGGCGAAGGAGACGTCTTCGTCCAGACCGTCGACGGCGGCGGCCACCGTCGTCCTGACCGCCCGGAGATCCGCTGCGGGCAGCTCCGTGGACAGACCGAGCAGGAAGACGAGCGCACGGGGCACGGCCGCCACCGGACCGCCCGGCGCCGCGCCGGCGCCCCCGCCCGTCACCGTGACGATCGTGTGGACTTCGGTGGCACCCGGCGCCAGGAACTCGTTGTGGTGCAGCTCCAGGCCGACCACCGCGGGTGCCGCAGGCGCCCGGAGCGCGGGGGCAGGTCGGCCGCGGCCCACGTTCCGGAGCCGCTCCGCCACCGTCGCGGCGTCGGCGGGGCGACCTGCGGGGTCCTTGCCGAGCAGCTCCGACACGAGACGGTCGAGGTCCTCGGGGATGTCCGGTCGGAGCGAACCGAGCTGCGGGGGCGGGGTCTGGAGGTGATGTGCCATCGCCACCCAGAGGCCACCACCCGTCGCGAACGGCGGTCGGCCGGTGAGGAGGGCGAAGAGCACGCAACCGAGCGCGTAGAGGTCGGCCCGTCCGTCGACCCGCGGACTCCGCCACTGCTCGGGCGCCATGTAGTCGGGCGTCCCGACGAAGCTGCCCTCCCGGGTGAGACCGGAGTCGGCCCGGACGTAACCGGCGATCCCGAAGTCGCACACCTTGATCCGGTCTCCCGGGACCAGCATCAGGTTGGCGGGCTTGACGTCCCGGTGGACGATCCCCGTCCCGTGGGCGTACGCCAGGGCATCGGCCACCTGGGCGGCGAGGTCCACCGCCTGCCGAACGGGCAGTCCCGCCGGCTGCTCGCGCAGCACCTCCGCCAGGTTGCGCCCCCTGATCAGCTCCATGACCAGGTAGAGCTGCCCGCCCTGAGCCCCGCTGTCGAAGACCTGGGCGATCCCCTGATGCTGCAACCCGGCGGTGACCCGGCCCTCCCGGCGGAACCTCTCCAGGGCCCTGCCCCCGGCATCCGGGTGGGCCCGGAGGAACTTGATGGCGACCTCGCGGTCCAACTGCGGGTCATGGGCCCGCCAGACCTCGCCCATCCCGCCGCGCCCGAGCGGCACCTCCAACCGGTACCGGTCGGCGACCCGCATCCCCGGAACGTTCACAGCCCCCCGCAATCCGCCGGGCGCCCGCCACCTCCACGGCCGCCCCCAGGCCCTGACGGTTCGGCATCCTACCGAGTGCCCGCCGCCAGCCTCCGGACTTCGCGTCCTGCCACGTCAGCACCGATCCGACCAGCCGGCCGGCTCTTCCTCCCCTGCTGGGGCCACCGTCTACGCCGGCTCGGGCCGCTCGGCGAAGTCCAGGACGGTGACCGAGGGGCGACGGGTGGCCAGTGGCGGAACGGTCAGCGCGAGCGGCAGCAGGGCGCCCACCGGCCCCCGCCCGCCGGTCGGCCGGACGTCCCGCACCGAGGCCACCGCCGGACTCGCGGTGCGGAGCTTGGCCCGCTCGTCCGCGTCCATCGCCCACGGCATCGGGGGCGCCTCGTACTCGTGCGCACGCATCCTGCCGCTCAAGGTGATCCGGCTGAACCAGCGCGGCACGGCGTCCAGGACGAGCGAGCCTCCCGGGAACCGCTCGGCGCAGCCCGCGATCAGGGCCCGCACCCGCATCGGTGGCAGGTACATCAGCAGGCCTTGTGCGGTGACCAGTACGCCATGGTCACGGTCCACCTCGTCGGCCCAGCCGAACGTGGTGGCGTCGGCGGCCAGGTAGCGCTGCCGCGGGCCGGGCGGCAGCAGCCGCTCGCGCAGCGCCACCGACTCGGGCAGGTCCACGGTGAGCCACCGGGCCCGCCCGTTGTCGACCCGCCAGTACTGCGTCTCCAGGCCCTCCCCCAGACAGACCACGGTGCCGCGCGGCTCCCGGGCGAGGAAGTCCGCCACCTCGCGGTCGAAGCAGGCCACCCGCAGCGCCTGCAGCTGGGCCTGGGTGCCACTGGTCCCGAACCGCTCGGCGAAGGGGTAGTCGATCCGGTCGACCAGCTCGACGGCCTTGGGATCGCGCAGCACCCCGTCCGGCCTGCGGGCCTCGACGGCACGCTGGTAGAGCGTCCAGAGCGCGGTCTCGGGCACGGCACCGAGCTGGGCCGGCAACGGTGCCGACGGTTCGTCAGCGGTCACCTGGGTCTCCTCGGGAACATCGGGGTCAACGGGTTCAACAGGAACGGCGGAACTGGCGGGACGGCGGCACCGGACACGGTGAGGTCGCCGAGCGGGCTCGGCGGAGGCCCTCCGGACAGTCTGGCACCGGCCCGTGCCGTCGGCCCGCTCAGCCGACGCTGAACGCGCCGTCGGGGGGCGGCGGGGAGTCCGTCGCCCCGGCGTCCGTGACCGGCGCCGTCCGGCCGGTGAACGCGGCCAGGTCGGCGCCCTCGGTGAGCCGGGCGGGGAAGATGTCCGCGGCGAGGCGACGCGAGAGGTCGGCCAGCGGGAGCGGACCCGTGGAGCCGACCAGCAGGATGTTGCCGTAGCGGCGGCCGCGCAGCACCGGGGCCTCGGCGATCAGGCAGACCTCCGGGAAGACCGCGCGCACCGTCGCCGCCTGGGCGCGGGCGAAGGCGAGCGGCGGACCGTCCGCGAGGTTGGCGGCGTAGCACCCGCCGGGGCGCAGCGCGGCGGCCGCCAGCCGCAGGAACTCCACCGAGGTGAGGTGCGCCGGGGTGCGCGAGCCGTGGAAGACGTCGGCGACGACGAGGTCCAGCGAGCCGGCCGGGACCGCCGCCAGTTCGGCCCGCGCGTCACCGACCGTCGCCGTGATGTCCGCCCCCGGGCCCCGCCACGGCAGGTGCTCCTCGACCAGCGCGAGCAGCGGGCCGTCGACCTCGGCCACCCGCTGGCGCGAGCCGGGGCGGGTGGCGGCGAGGTAGCGGGGCAGGGTGAGGGCGCCGCCGCCGAGGTGGAGCGCGTCGAGCGGCTGCCCGGCGGGGGCCAGGGCGTCGACGAGGTGGCCGATCCGCCGGGTGTACTCGAACTCCAGGTGGGTCGGATCCCCCAGGTCGACGTAGGACTGCGGGGTGTCGTCGAGGGTGAGCAGCCAGCCGCCGTCGTGGTCGATGTCGGGCATCAGCTTGGCCCACCCGAGGTCGGTCCGGCGCCCGACCGGGAGCGGCTCCGCGTCGTACGGGGCCGGCTCGGTCACGAGGACTCCGGCAGGTAGGCGCCGAGCCAGCGGTCGAGCTCGGTGAAGAGCTGGGCGCGGGCGGCCTCGCCGGAGAGGACGAGGTCGTGCATGCCGCCCTCGATCCGGACGATCGTGACGTGCCGGCCCAGTTTCGGGCCCTCGGCGGCGATGTCGTCGGCGCGCAGCACGGCGTCGGCGTGGTGCAGCTTGGCCTGCCAGGTGGTGGTGGCGATCGAGGCGGTGGAGGCCATCAGCAGCACGGGGACGTCGATGCCGAGTCCGCGCCGGACCCGGCGCTGGCCGCGGTGGATGGCGGCCAGCCAGCCGGCGTAGAGCGGGAAGCCCTCGGCCGGCTTGAGGCTCAGGTCGAAGTCCCACTCGCCGCGGTGGTCGCGGTGCAGGCTGTGCACGTAGTGCGGGTTGAGCGTGGACGGCAGCTTGCGGGTGGCGGCGAAGCGGCCGAGCGCCTCCACGGCGGGCCCGCCGAGGGTGCGGACGGCCGGGGCGGCGGGCATCGAGAGGAACGGGCTGTTGAGGAACAGCCCGTCGACCAGGCCCCGCCCGGCCCGGCGCCCGGCCCACAGTGCGGTGACCAGGCCACCGGTGGAGTGACCGTTGACCAGCAGCTCCCGGTGCCCGTCGGTCTCCCGGATGATCCGCACCGCGGCGTCCAGCTCCTCGTCGTAGGCGGCGAGGTCGCGGACGAAGTTCGGCGACTGGTGCGGGCGCAGCGAGCGGCCGTACTTGCGCAGGTCGAGGGCGTAGAAGGAGAAGCCGCGCTCGACGAAGTGGTCGGCGAGGTGGGTCTGGAAGAAGTAGTCCACGTACCCGTGGACGTAGAGGACGGCGCGTTCGCTGCCCGGGACGAGCCG
This sequence comes from Kitasatospora sp. NPDC058218, assembly GCF_042882445.1. Lineage (NCBI taxonomy): Bacteria > Bacillati > Actinomycetota > Actinomycetes > Kitasatosporales > Streptomycetaceae > Kitasatospora > Kitasatospora sp. NPDC058218. The sequence continues at coordinate 56,426 of NZ_JBHVWC010000059.1, forward strand.
GCGCACCAGGGTGGCGCTGACGGCGCCCTCCTCGTCGGGGGCGAGCGGAAGCTCGACCGCCTCGTAGGGGGCACCCAGGATGTCTTCTCGGAACTCCATGTCCGCCGTACCCATTCTCTGCTCCGCCTGCCGTGGTGGCAGGGACCGCCGATCCGGAGCACCGACGATACCGGCCGGTAGCTCCGCCGTGCTCGGCGGACCTCGGTCGGCGGCGAGCCGCGCCCGTGGGCGGCAGCGGCCGATCCCGGCGGCGGGCGGGGCGGCCCGCTCCGCTCCCCGTGCGCCTGCTGTGCGCCCGCGGTTCTGTGGAACGCTACCCGGGCCACTGTCACTTCCCTTGCCCATGAGGCGAGTTGAGGAGCAAGAATGCCGCACGGAGACGATCCGCAGGTCGGGCACAGTGATCCCTCCCTCTACCGCACACCCGCGGAGGCGATCGCGGCGCCGCCGGAGAAGCTGGCCTACGTCGCCGGGTTCGACCGGTCGGCGCAGCGGCCGGACGCGCTGATCACCGTCGACACCGATCCGGCCTCGCCGAGCTACGGCCGGGTGCTGAACTTCGCCGAGCTGCCGGGGCTCGGAGACGAACTGCACCACTTCGGCTGGAACGCCTGCTCCAGCGCGCTCGCGCACGCCTGCCACGAGAACCCCGAGCGGCGCTACCTGCTGCTGCCCGGGCTGCGCTCCTCCCGGCTGCACGTGATGGACACCCGGCCGGACCCGGTGCGCCCGCGGCTGGTGAAGACCGTCCAGGCCGAGGAGCTGGCGGCCAGAGCGGGGTACTCGCGCCCGCACACCCTGCACTGCGGGCCGGACGGCGTCTTCCTGTCCTGCCTCGGCAGCGGGGACGGCGGGGACGGGCCCGGCGGGGTGGCGCTGCTCGACCACACCACCTTCGACGTCCTGCGGGCCTGGGAGACGGAGCGCGGACCGCAGCACTTCGCCTACGACGTCTGGTGGCACCTGGGGACCAACGTGGGCGTCACCAGCGAGTGGGGCACGCCGTGGATGGTCGAGGACGGCGTGGTGCCGGAGCTGCTGCTGGGTCGCAAGTACGGGCACGCGCTGCACTTCTGGGAGCTGGACTCGGGGCGGCACCTGCAACGGATCGACCTGGGCGACCAGTACCAGATGGTGCTGGAGCTACGGCCGGCGCACGATCCCCAGGCGGAGTGGGGCTTCGTCGGTGTGGTGGCCAACGTGGAGGACCTCTCCTCCTCGGTCTGGCTCTGGTACCGGGAGGGGGCGGCGTTCACCGCGCGCAAGGTGATCGAGATACCGGCCGAACCGGCGAAGCCCGAGGACCTGCCGCCGGCGCTGCAGCCCTTCGGCGCGGTGCCGCCGCTGGTGACGGACATCAACCTGTCGGTGGACGACCGCTGGCTGTACGTCTCCGCCTGGGGCACCGGCGAGTTGTTCCAGTTCGACGTGTCGGACCCGTTCCACCCCCGGCCGACGGGCTCGGTGCGACTCGGCGGGGTGGCCGCGAGGACGCCGCACCCGGCCGAGCCCGACCGCCCGCTGAGCGGCGCGCCGCAGATGGTCGAGATCAGCCGGGACGGGCGGCGGCTCTACCTCACCAACTCGCTGTACGGCGCCTGGGACGACCAGTTCTACCCGGACGGCATCGAGCCCTGGATCATCAAGCTGGACGCCGACACCGAGGCGGGCGGGCTCACCGTCGACCCGCACTTCTACCCGCACGGTGCGGAGTTCGGCGGTCTGCGGGTGCACCAGACGCACCTGGCGGGCGGCGACGCGTCCTCGGACTCGTACTGCTTCCGTTGAGCGACCGGGCGCTCAGACCCGCCCCGGCAGCGGGTGGTGGTGGACGCGGGCGGGCAGCGGGGCGTGATGGACGCGCCCCGGCAGCGGATCGTGGTGGACGCGGGCGGGCGGCAGGCCGGCGGCGACCAGCAGCAGGTCGCGCGTGCCGTCCTCGGGCATCAGCGTGCCGCGCGGCGGGCCGAGCCGCAGCTCGTCACCGACGGCGGTGTGCTCGACCAGCGCCTCGCTGACGCCGCCCGGGCCGGTGCGGCGCACGTGGAACTCCAGCTCGTTGTCGGCCCGCGGCGCGCAGCCCATCGAGTACTGCCGCCAGGTGTGCGGCAGCCGCGGGTGCTCGACGGCACCGTACTGGCCGGCCCGGTAGGGGTAGGGCTCGCCGGTGCGCACCCGCAGCACGGCGAGGGAGGGGCGGCGGCGCTGGTGGCCGACCACCACGGCGCGCCAGTACGGCGGTTCGGCGAGCGCGGACTCGGCTCCCGCGCTCATCGCCCCGACCGCGAAGCGCAGCATCCGCACCCAGGCGGCCTCCACGCCCTCGCTCCACCGGGAGCCGGCGCGATGCCTGAGCGCCTCGCGGAGCGCCTCCTCGAAGGCCTCGTAGTGGACCGGGCGGACCCCCAGCTTGCGGTGGTCGCGGCCGAGCAGGGCGAGCGAGGCGGCGAGCCGGTCGGGGCGGTGGAGGTGCTCGATCAGGTACGCGAACATCCGCTCCAGATGGGCCTGTTGGAACTCCATCGAGGCGGGGAATAGCGAGCGCAGGTAGGGCCGACGCCGGAACATCACCGCGTAGAGCCGGTCGATCAGCTCGGCGAGCGGGGCGACGGATCCGAGACTGTCCCGGATCAGTCCCTGGTCGGCCGCGCCGTCGTAGCCGTCGCGCCCCTCGGCCACGGCGGTCACCGACGGCCGGTCCGCCGCGCTCCGCGAGGACGACGCCGGCACCAGCAACTGCCTGCGCAGGCGCATGGCGTGGTGGCGCGCGATCAACCGGTCGTACTCGTTGGTGGTGCTGCTGATCTCCATGGACGGCAGCCTAACCAGGCGTCAGATACCTGACAGAAAGCAGCCGTTCACCCTGACCGGCCGATTCCGGGCAGGGTGGGGCCCGGACGGCGGCAGGTCCAGTAGACGGCCCGGTGAAGGTGGTACGGAAGGACCGATCGTCCCGGCCGGGCCGGGACGATCGGCCTCCTCAGGCGTCCGCGATCAGGACTCCCGGCCCACCGGGCCCGCGTCCGGCGCGACGCCCGCCTCTGCTCCCCCGGTCCGGTCCACTCCCCCGGTCCGGTCCGCAGCGCCGGCCGGGCCGGGCGCGGCCCAGCTGGCCAGCAGTCGCAGCGACTCGGCCGAGGATGTCCCGGGCTCGGCGTGGTACGTGACCAGCACCAGGTCGGGGTCGCCGGCCGGGCGCAGCGTCTCGTACCGCAGGGTCAGCCGGCCGACCACCGGGTGGTGCAGCTCCTTCGTCCCGTGGCCCTTGTCGCGGATGTCGTGCGCGGCCCACAGGCGCCGGAAGTCGGCGCTCTTGAGGGAGAGTTCGCCGATCAGCGAGGCCAGCCGGGGGTCGTCGGGGTCGCGCCCGGCGTCCAGCCGCAGGATGCCGACCACATCGGTGGCCTTGCCCTCCCAGTCGTCGTAGAGCTCGCGCGCCGCCGGGTCGAGGAAGGCGTGCCAGGCCATGTTGCGGTGCTCGGGTGCCATCGCGGAGAAGTCCCCGAGCAGCGCGTTGCCCAGCCGGTTCCACGCGATGATGTCCAGTCGCCGCCCGAGCACGTAGGCCGGGACGCCCTCCATCGCGTCGAGCAGCTGCTGCAGTTCGGGGCGGACCTGCTGCGGCCGGGCTGCGGCGCGCCCGGTCCGGCGGCGGGCGGGCTTGGTGATCCGCTGGAGGTGCTCGCGCTCGGCCGGGGTGAGGCGCAGGGCGCGGGCGATGGAGTCCAGGACGGCGGCGGAGACGCTCTCGCCGTGCCCCTGTTCGAGCCGGACGTAGTAGGCCGTGCTCACGCCCGCCAGTTGTGCCAGCTCCTCCCGGCGCAGCCCGGGAACGCGTCGGCGGGTGCCGTGGTCCGGCAGGCCGACGTCCACGGGCTGCAGCCGGGCACGCCGCGACCGGAGGAATTCGCTGAGTTCGGTGCGCTGGTCCATGCCCCCGAGTTTGACATCCTCCCCGCGCTAAGGCACGGGGATTCCGGCCGCGTCTGCGGCACGGGGTTTGCGCCCGGTGCGGCCGGCGTTCCGGTGGGTTCCTGTTTCAACGGGCCGTGCCCGGCGTGGGATCGCCACACCGGGTCCTACCGGCCCTCCGCAGGCGTTTAGCCTGTCCGCCCGCCCGGCGGCCAGGATGTTCCGAGCAGCATTGAGGTCACGATCGTGAGAGGTGCCGCACGGGCCGCACGCCCACGTGCGGATGCCGAGCGGCTTGGGTCCGTCCAGGACCCCGCAGGTGGAGCACACCTGGCTGGTGGGCTCGTACCGGCCGATGATGCCGACGTGCCGTCCGTAGCGGGCGGCTTTCTCGGTGAGGAGCCGGCGGAAGGTGGACCATCCGGCGTCGTGGACGGACTTGCCCAGGCGGGTTCGGGCCAGACCGCGCACGTTCAGGTCCTCCAGGTACACCGCTTGGGTCTCGCGGATCAGCCTGGTCGTCTGCTTGTGCAGCCAGTCCATGCGGGTGTCGGCCACCCTGGCGTGCGCCCTGGCAACCTTCCTGCGGGCCTTCGCCCGATTCCTCGACCCCTTCGCCTTCCGGGACAGCGCCCGCTGCGCGGCCTTGAGCTTCCTCTCCGCCTTCCGCAGAAAGCGCGGGTCGTCGATCACGCTGCCGTCGGACATCACCGCGTAGGCGGTCAGCCCGAGGTCGATCCCCACCTCGGTGTCGAGTTCCGGCAGATGGTCCGGCTCGATGTCCACCACGAACGAAGCGAAGTACCGTCCGGACGAGTCCAGCACGATCGTCACCGACGACGGATCGGCCGGCAGCGCCCGCGACCACTTCACCCGCACATCACCGATCCTGGCAAGGTTCAGCTTGCCGTTGCCCCGCATGCGGAAGCCGTTGCGGGAGAACCGCAGCGACTGCCGGCTGTCCTTCCGCGACTTGAACACCGGAAGGCCCACCGGGCGACCGGCCCGCTTGCCGGACTTCGAGTCGAAGAAGTTCCGGTAAGCCGTGTCCAGGTCACGGATGGACGACTGCAACGCGTCGACCGACACAGACCCCAGCCACGACCTGGCGTCCGTCTTCTTCGCATCGGTGATCACCGACTTGGCCAGAACACCGGTCGGGATCCTCGACCGGTCCGCCTTCCACGCCGCCTTCCGCAGGGTGAGCGCATCGTTGTACACCACCCGCGCGCACCCGAACGTACGGGACAGCGCCTGCCGCTGACCCACCGTCGGACAGATGCGATAGGAGTACCTGAGATGCACAGGATCAACCTACCGACAGGCACTGACAACCGGATGCCGTCACCCGCACGGCGGTCCGCCTCAACGGCCAAACACCGCACCCCGACCCCGCTCCGCAGACGGTCCGCCTCCTCCCCCGGCCAAAGCCGGGGGCATCCACGGAGGTCCCCGATGAGGGTGAGTCTGCCGGTCGTACGTTGGGCGTGCGTACGACAACCTCTGGTCTGGTTGCCCGGGTCGCGTCGCCGCAGGCTGGAGCACATGACGAACACGACGAACGCCGGAACGAACACGGCGGGCACCACGAGCACCACCACCACGAGCACCACCGGCCCGGAGGGCACCGGCACGGAGGGCACGAGCACCACCACCGCCGCAGCACCGCGGACCGTCGCCGCGTACGCGGCCCCCGCCCCGAAGGCCCCGCTGGAGAAGACCACCGTCCCGCGCCGGGCGCTGGGCGAGCACGACATCCTGATCGACGTCCGCTTCGCGGGCATCTGCCACTCGGACATCCACCAGGTCTGCGAGGACTGGGGCGACGGCATCTTCCCGATGGTCCCGGGCCACGAGATCGCCGGCGTGGTCGCCGAGGTCGGCCCGGGCGTGACCCGCTGGACGGTCGGCGACCGGGTCGGGGTCGGCTGCTTCGTCGACTCCTGCCGGGAGTGCGACAACTGCCGGGCCGGGCTGCAGCAGTTCTGCACCGGTACCGGGGGCCCCGTCTTCACCTACAACAGCGTCGGCCACGACGGCGAACCCACCTACGGCGGCTACTCCTCGCAGCTGGTGGTCGACGAGGGGTACGCCCTGCGCATCCCGGACTCGCTGCCCCTGGACACCGCCGCACCGCTGCTCTGCGCCGGCATCACGCTCTACTCGCCGCTCAGCCACTGGGGCGCGGGCCCGGGCAAGAAGGTCGCGATCGTCGGCCTCGGCGGGCTCGGCCACCTGGGGGTGAAGATCGCGCACGCCAAGGGCGCCGAGGTCACCGTGCTCAGCCAGTCGCTGCGCAAGCGCGAGGACGGCCTGCGGCTCGGCGCCGACGACTACCGGGCGACCTCCGACCCGGCCGTCTTCACCGAACTGGCCGGCACCTTCGACCTGATCGTCAACACCGTCTCCGCCGACCTCGACCTGAGCGCCTACCTCGGCCTGCTGAGGACCGGGGGCACGCTGGTCCAGGTCGGAGCGCCGGAGAAGCCGGTCGAGGTCCTCGCGCACGCGCTGCTGACCGGCCGCAAGTCGCTGTCCGGCTCGATGATCGGCGGGCTTCCGGAGACCCAGGAGATGCTGGACTTCTGCGCCGAGCACCAGGTCACCGCCGAGATCGAGCTGATCCGCGCCGACCAGATCAACGAGGCGTACGCGCGGGTGCTGGCGAGCGACGTGCGGTACCGCTTCGTGATCGACGCCTCGACGATCTGAGCCCGGGCCCGGGCCGACCCCGGCCAGGAACCGCGCTCGGCGGCGGCGCCCGCCTGCGGTGCTCTCCCTTCACCGCAGGCGGGGCCGCGCCACGGCCGGCCCGTCGCGCGGCCCGGCCGGGCTCAGGCCCCGGCCGGGCCGGCGGCCTTGCCGCCGACCGCCTTGCCGCGGGTCGCGCGACGCGACCGGCGCCGGCGCGGGGGCTGGTCCGGCAGCCACCCGAAGGCCAAACTGGCGCCCACCACTCCGAGCATCATGCCGATCAGGAAACCCCCGAGGTTGGAGGTGAGCCAGCTGGCCAGCGACGCGAGCACCCCGAGCACCGAGTAGAACAATCGCTGCGCCGGGTTGAACAGGATCAGCACGCCGCAGATCACCATCACGACCGGTACCAGGTAGCCGGCCAGCCCCTGCATGCCGATGTGCAGGATGACCGGCAACGGCGCCTTCAGGGTGAAGAGGATCTCGGCGCCGCCCAGCAGGACCAGCAGGCCGCCCCAGAACGGCCGCCGACCCCGCCAACCGCGCCAGCCCCCGCCGGCCCGGGCCGGCCCGTCGGATGCGGCCGGATCGGCTGGACCGCCCGGATCGGCGGCCGTCGCGCTCGCAGGACCGGCGGGAACGGCAGTAGCGGCATCGGTATCGGCTCCACCGGGACGACCGCCCGCGGCGGACTCTGCGGCGGCGGCGCGGTCGGCCGCCGCGGGGCTGACGGCGGCGCCGCCCCCCTCGGCCGGGCCGGCGCCGCCGGGTACGGGATCGGCCACCGTCAGCAGCCCTCCGAGCTGAAGCTCAGCCGCAGGTGCGGCAGCTTGAACGCCGCAGCGGTGGTGGCGTAGTTGTGCTGCCGCAGATTGCGGATGGTGACGGTGTCGGCCTGCTGCCCGAACACGCCCGGCAGGCCCTGGACGCCTGCCTTGGTGTAGGTGCTGGCGTCCCCGCCGATCTCGATGTTCTTGAACGACGCGTCGCCGGAGACCAGGTCCGAGTCGGTGGTGAGGTCGGTGGCGGTCACGGGTGTGCCGGCATCACCGGCCTTGATCAGCAGGTTGATGCCGCCGAGGTCGACGCTCTGGCAGAGCTTGGTGAGCTCCGCCTGCTTGATCGCCGAGACGATGACCAGGACCTGACCGCCGGTGTCCCCTTCGTTCGGGCTGCCCTCGATCATGTGGTCCAGACTGCCGAACTGCTCGAAGCCGACGCCCTCCAGGCTGTCGGCGGTGACGGTGAACGGCATGCCGGAGATGGCGAACTGGGCGGCGAGGACGCCCTGTGCGGTGAGGGTCATCAGGACGGCGCCGACGGCGACGGCCGGTACGGCCATCAGGGCGGTGCGCCTCAGACGGACCCGCCCTCTCGATCCGGCGGGTGAGTCGGTGCTTTCGGGCGTGGGGGCGGCGTCCTCGGACGTGGCCATGTGTGCTCCCTCGGGTGGTGGGATGTGCAGGCACTGGCACGTTGCCCTGGCGCGGACAGCGTCCTGCGGCCCGGCCGGGTGGGCCGCCCCTCGGCAGCGGGGCGGGCCCGGTCGGACCGCAGGTGGATTACTGGGAAGCTACTGCCGAGTAGACGACGGGTCAATACGGGTGCACGAAGGATCATCATCCGTGACCGCGGGCGCCCGCACCGGGCCCGGTCCGAGCGCCGCCACCGGCGCCAACCGTCGGGCGGCCTCCTCCGGACCGAGGAACGGCGCCAGGCAGAAGAGGCTCAACATCGGCAGTTGATCGGGGAGTTCGGCGGTCCGACCGGCATCGACGCAGCGGTACAGGGTGCTGTAGACGCCGCCGACCACGGCATCCACCAGCGGCTCCACCCCTACCCCGCAGGGAAGTTGGGGCACCTCGGCGAAGAACGTCCGGAACCGGGTGAGGAGTTGCTCGCGCTCGCGGCGGCCGGCCGGTCCGACCGACTCGATCTCGATCACCGCCATGGTGGCGAAGGCCGGGACGCGGGCCAGCAGGTCGAGCATCGCGCGCAGGGCGTCGTGGATGCCGCCGCACCAGTCCGGCGCCGCCGCGAAGGCGGCCGCCATCCGCCGGATCACCACCCCGGTGCCGTGCCGGTGGGTGGCCAGGAAGGCGTCCTCCTTGCCGCTGAACAGCTCGTAGAAGACCGGCCTGGTCACCCCGGCCGCACGGCAGATGTCGCTCACCGTGGCGCGCTGGTAGCCGTGCTCCGCCACGGTGTGGACCAGCCCGTCGAGCAGGCGTTCCCGCTGGGTGGCGGCGACCACGCCGGGGGGCAGCCGGCTCGGGCCGCGCTTGATCGATCGCGCCGGGTCGCGGCCGGGTCTCGCCCCGGGCAGCAGCAGTGCCTCGGCACCGTGGACGGCATCCAGGTCCATCGCCAACTCCTGTGCTCTGTCTTGACATTGACGCAAGGGCTGGTTTACAACACTCGCAGGTTTCCAATCGGACGGCGCTGAGCCGCCGGAAACCTCCACGCGTTCCGACTGTTCAGTATGGCGAACGCATGCCCGGCGGTGGCAGCCGTCGACGTGCATCCCCACCGCACCTCACCGCACCTCCGCACGTCCCGCACCTCCTCGCCGTACGGGCGGGCCCGTGGCGCCGGGCCCGCCGCCGACACCGGACGCGTGTCCCCACCCCTCAGCACCCCACCCCGCACCACCCCGCCGCGTGCAACCGCGGCGCCTCCCGCCGCGCGTACCTCCGCGCGATCACGCGGGCTCCCCCACCCGACTCCGTACGGAGAGAGGCACCCTCATGCGCATCCGCCGCACCCTCGGCGCCGCGGCCCTGGCCGCCGTCGCCCTGGCCACCGCCGCCACCACCCCGGCCCAGGCCGCCGGTTCCACCGTGCTGACCCACACCTCCGTCGGCGGCCCCGCCGTCGCGGTCGGCGACGTCCTCACCGCCAACCTGGTCCCCGGCAGCTACGCCACCTTCTACTCCAGCGCCACCGGCACGAGTGGCATCAAGTGTGCCGTCTCCGCCTTCTCCGCCACCGTGACCAGCAACCCGGCGGCCCCGGGCGTGGCCACCGAGAGCCTCAACAGCCACACCTTCGGCTCGTGCACCGCCAACGTCATCGGCGTCACCGGCGTCAAGAGCATCACCGTCAACAACCTGCCGTACACCAACGCGGTCAGTGACGCGGCCGGGAACCCCGTGACGCTCAGCCCGACGGCGGCCGGTCCGCTGCAGACCACGGTGGTGCTGAACACCATCCTCGGCACCACCACCTGCGTGTACCGCGCGCCCGGCAGCATCGCCGGCACCACCGACAACACCGGCCAGACCATCGGGTTCGCCTCCCAGGCGTTCGCCAAGGTGTCCGGCCCGAGCACCTGCTTCGCCACGGGCTACTTCACCGCCACCTACGGGCCGGTGGTCGACAGCTCCGTCGCCGGCAGCCCGCACGTCTACATCAACTGACGCCCACCACAAGGCAGTAGGCGGGCACGAAACAGAGCGGCGTGGGGGGGGGCCGGCGGGGGGGGGCCCCCCCCCCCGCGCCCCGCCGCGACGGCGCGGGGGCCCGGGCGCACGAGCACCCCGGGCCCCGCGCGCACGCCACCCG
>NZ_JBHVWC010000059.1:66605-71361 GCF_042882445.1 Kitasatospora sp. NPDC058218
CGGCACTGGTGTTTCGTTGGGGTGTTTAGGGTGCTGGGGCGTGCACGGTCTGCTGCGGCACCCCGCCGGCCGCTCCACCGTGCCGGCCCGAGGGCTCGACGCCCCCGGTTCACCGGCACTCCGGTGCCGTCAGAGCGCCCAGACCTGGTCCGCGTACTGCGGGACGCAGTCGTACTGGGTCAGCTTGGAACCCGGGGAGGTGTCGCCCGACCACGCGACCAGGCAGCGGTTGCTGAAGGTGTTGCGGATCTGGTATCCCGTGGCGACCTTCTCCAGCTTCCACACCTGGTCGATGTACTGCGGGTCGCAGTCGGCCTGGACGACCGGGCCGCCGTTCTCCGGGTTCTGCCAGGAGGCCAGCATGCACTTCCCGGAGTTGACGTTGCGGATCTGGTAGCCGCCGCCCGCGACCTGCTGGAAGTCCCAGACCTGGTCGACATACTGGCGGTCGCAGTCGATCTGGGTGACCGGCGCGCCCCACTCCGGGGTCCGCCACGACACGTAGGCGCAGAGGCCGCTGAAGGTGTTCTTCACCGAGGCGGTGTGCAGCCGGGTGTCCAGCAGCCAGCCGGCCAGGTCGTCGACCCGGGTCTCCACGGCGCCGGTGCGGGTCTCGGTGCTGCCGAAGCAGCCGCCCTGCCAGGAGGTGCTGTGGACGGCGGCCAGCTCGACCGACCCGCCCACCTGACGCAGCGCCGGGCCACCGGCGTCACCCTTGCAGATCGCGTCCTTGCCGGCCGTCTTGCCGGCCAGCGCGACCGTGGTGGCGGTCGCGGACTGCACGGTGAACGAGGCACTGTGCAGGGCGAGCGGCGCCCACTCGTCCTTGGTCCGGCCGTAGCCGGTGGTGGTCAGGGTCTCACCGACCACCGGGGCGCCGCCGAGCCCGACGGTCGGGATGCCCTGGGCGGGCTTGGCCAGCCGGGCCAGCACCAGGTCGCGGTCGGCCCGGGGCACCAGCTGGGTGACCTCGGTGACGTGGCCCGCCGTGCCGGTCAGGTCGGTGCGCCCGACCGTGGCGACGGTCTTCAGCTTCGGCGCACCGGCCGCCAGGGCCAGCGGCTGGGCCGGGTCGTCGGCGAAGCAGCTGCTCGCGGTGAGCACCCAGTACGGGTCCACCAGCGCGCCGGTACAGGCGCGCTTGCCCTCCCCGATGTCGAGCTTGGTGGTGAAGGCGTGGTTGCCGTTCGGCACGGTGTCGCCGACGACGGCGTTGGCCGTTCCTCCGGTCAGCAGGCCGCCGACGACCGCCGCGGAGGCCAGCAGGCCGGTCATCCACGCGGCGCGCGGACGTGTGCGAAGCACGATGTGTCTCCCTGTCAGCAGAGCTGGAGGTGACGGCGGGGCCGTCACTTGGTGGTGGTGATCTCCAGCAGGGTGAACGGGCGGTGCTGCGGGTCGCCGATCTCGCCGACCCCGGTCCAGGCGTTCTTCGGCAGGTCGTAGGTCTTGCTGTCGACACCGGCCGCCATGGTCAGGTGGGCCGCGTAGTCGTTGGTGCTGACGCCGTAGACCGAGGGCAGTTCGAGGCTGAGGAAGCCGGTGGTGCCGGTGGTCTTGAAGCAGAAGCGGCCGCCGCCGACCTTGTCGATGTCCTGCATGCCGCGGGCGTTCACCTCCATCAGACCGGGGGTGCCGCAGGCCACCAGGACGATGTGGCCGTCGCCGCGGGTGAGCTTGATGCCGCGGTCCTTGAAGATCTGGTCTGCGCCCGGGTAGGCGTAGTCCTCGACGGCCGGCGGCGGCGGGGTGTCGTCGGCGGCCGTGACGGCCGAACCGGCCGGGGCGGCCGTGGCGGCGTTGGCGGTCACGACGCCGGACAGCGCGACCGCGCCCGCAATCGCGCCGACGGTGAACAGCCTGGTGATGGAACTCATGATATTGGCCCCCAATGTGCCGTCATTTACTGCAATTCGCTGTGGAATGCGAGCGCGGCGTGCGCATGAAACCCAGGTCGGGCGATGCTTTCGACCCCCCGCGCACTCCGACCGGGATCATTGCTATCACGAGCGGATGGATCTCGGGAAGATCAATTTGCCGCCCGCCGTCACACCACATTCACGGTTCGCATACGACTTGTGAATCCACGGAACAGACCGACTGGTCCCCGAACGGCACCGTCCGGAGCCGGACTACAGGGTGATCCACACCGCCAGGCCGCCGAGCAGTGTCGCGGCGATGCACATCTGGACGGTCATCGCGCGCGGCGGCTCGTTCTCCGACGTCGCGCCGTTCCGCTCCCGGTCCAGCAACCGCCGCGCCGTCTCCTTGCGGTGTCCCATCATGCCGACCGGGAACACCAGGACCGTGAGCGAGTACATCGCCAGGACGGCCTCGGGCGAGTAGTGCTTCGCCAGATACGCCAGCCCGCCGAAGAGCGCCATGGCGAACGGCGTCACGGACGCCTGGATCTTCAGCGACCGGGTGGGCATCCACGGCACCAGCAGCACCAGGAACGTCACCGTCACCAGCACCGCGATCAGCCACCACGCCACCGCGCCGAGCCCGAAAGGTTGCATTCCCATCCCCTGCCCCGGCCGTGGGGCCCGGGCGGACCCGGGCCCCACAGTCCTTGCTCGAATTCACGGACGCTCCGGTCCGCAGCCTATGCCGCGGACCGGATCAGATCACCAGGTGAAGAGGCCGACGATCGGCGAGACGATGTTGTGCCCCGCCTCGGCCGCCTTGGACGCGACGGACCGCGCCGCCTTCACGCCGGTCTCGGCCACGGCGCCGATCTTGTCGAGCTCCTTGATCGCCTTGCCGGCGCCCGCGCCGATGACCGAGAGCGCGACACCCGCGCAGGCGTTCTTGAAGTTCTGACCGCTCCAGTTGTCGGCCCAGCCGTAGACGCCGGCGCTGATCACACCGGTCACCAGGGACACCCCGCCGAAGAACACCCCCAGCGGTGCGGTGGCCGGGAAGAGCGAGAACCCGACCGCAAGGAACCCAGTCACGGTGCTCACGTGCCCCATCAGCAGGGCGAAGTCGTGCGCGCCCTGCTTGGGGTCGGTGCCCGGCGCGCCGTTCGCGGCCGGGGTCGCCGGGTTGGGCACCGAGTCGTTGGCCGTGGTGTTGGCCGGGTTGACGTGGTTGGCCTCGTTCGCCTTCGCCTGGGCGGCGGCAGCGGCAGCCGCGGCGGCCTGCTCCTGCTCCCGCTTCTGGGCGGCTATGGTGTGCGCCTCGCTGGCCGCCTGGGACGCGGCAGCCGCGTCCTTGCCCGCCGCGCTGGCACTCGCGGCCGCCTGGGCGGCCGAGGACTGCGCGCTCGCCGCCGAGCCGAGGGCCTGCTTCGCGGACGCGCTCGCCTGGTTGGCCGAGTAGTTAGCCTCGCGGTTGGCCGTCTGGGCGGTCGCCGCGGCGTTCTTCGCCGTCTGCGCGGACTGCGCGGCGGCGGCCGCCGAGGCGTTGGCCGCGTCGGCCTTGACGCGCGCGTCGGCCTTGTACCCTTCGGCCTCCTGGGCCGAGGCATTGGCCTTGTCCGCCCAGTCCCGTGCCTCCTGCGCGGCGTTGCGCGCGTTGGCCGCGACCTCGAACGCCAGCTGGGCGTTCTGGTTCGCGGTGGCCGCGTCCTTCGCCGCATTGGCGATCATGGTCAGGACCGAGGCCACGTGGGTGTCGGTGTCCTGGTCCAGCTGGGCCGCCTTGTACTGCACGGTCGTCACGAAGTCGTGCTGCATCCAGGCCGGCCCGGCCAGGGCGACCGTACCGGTGGCCTTCACGTTCGGACCGCCGTTGTTGACCGCCGTCAGGACGGCCACCCGGTCGTCCTCGGCCACGGCGTTCTCGTAGCGCTGGGTGAGGAAGGTCGACATCGCCTTCACGCTGCCGTCGTTGAGCGCGGCCGTGCCCTCGCGCTTGACGGCGGTACCGCCGGCGTTCATCAGGGTGAGGATCTGGACCCGGAAGTCCTCGGCCTGCACGTCCAGCGCGCCGCCGGTGAGGAACTTCTCCACCGCCGTCGGGTCGGTGCTCTCCAGCGTCTTCTGCGCGGCGGCCGACACCTTGGAATCGGCGATCGAGGCGACAAAGACGATCTTGTCACGGTCGTCCAGCCGCAGGCTGCGCCCGTAGTCGGACTTCGCCCACGCCACCACGGCCTGGTCGGTACCCGACAGCGCACTCTGCGCGGCGTCCCGGGTCCAGGAGCCGGAGGCCTTCAGTAGGTTGACCGCCGCCTTGCGGCCGAAGCCGGCCGCGGCAGCGACGTCCGTCACCGTGGCGGCCTTCTGGACCAGGTCCTTGGTCGCGGCGTCCTGAGTGCCGGCCTCGGTCTGCGCCTTGGCCGACCGGGCCTGGTCGGCCTGCTCCACCCTGGTGAGGGCGGCGGCCTCCTCGATGCCCAGCTGCTTGTCGGCCTCCAGCTTCGCCGCCTCGGCCTCGCGGGCCAGCTTCTCGATGTTCTGGGCCTGCGTGACCGCGTCGCTGGCGGTCTTGGCCGCCTCGATCGCGGCGTTCGCGTGGGCGGTCGCCAGGTTGGCCCAGTCCTGGGCCTGGCCCGCGGCGTTGGCCGCGTCCTCGGCCGCCTTCGCGGCCTTCTCGGCGTGGTCGGCGGCGCTGTTGGCCCGCACGTTCGCCTCGTTGGCGGCCGCGGCCGCCGAAGCGGCCAGGCTCTCAGCCCGGCCGGCGGCGGCGGTGGCCGAGTTGGCCGCGCTGCGGGCGGCGTCCGCGGCGGCCCGGGCCCGGGCGGCCTGGGTGCCGGCCGCGCCGGCCGAACCGCTCGCCTGGGCGCTGGCCTCGGCGGCGGACGCGGCGT
>NZ_JBHVWC010000060.1:0-3756 GCF_042882445.1 Kitasatospora sp. NPDC058218
CCGGGCCGCCCGCGTGGGGGGGCCGGGCGGGGGCTTGCGGCCGGGCCGGCGAGCTGCCGGCCCGGCCCCCCGCCGGGGGCGGTGCTCTGGGCGGCGAGCCGCCGGGCCCGCTGCCCGGGCCCGCCGTCGGCGGTGGGCCCGGCGGTGGGCTGGGCGGTGGGCTCGGCAGCGGCGGCGGGCCCGGCGGTGGACTCGGCGCTCACCGGGCGAGGCCCGGGGCGTCCACCCGGCCGCTCTCCGGCCCGCCGGCCGCGCGCGGCAGGGTCTGCGGCGCCGGAACGGCGGCGACCAGGCGCGCCAGGACGTCGTCCGCCTCGATCTGACGCACCCACAACTCCGGTGTCAGCGTGATGCGGTGGGCCAGCGTCGGAACGGCCAGCGCCTTGACGTCCTCCGGAGTCAGATAGTCGCGGCCCGCCAGCATCGCGCGGGCCCGGGCCAACTGGACCAGCGCCAGACCGCCCCGGGGGGAGGCGCCGACCTGGATCTGCGGGTCGTTGCGGGTGGCGTTGACCAGCGCGACCACGTAGTCGACCAGGTCGTCGTCGACCTCGACCTGCTCCAACGCCGCCCGCATCGCGAGCAGTTCGGCCGGGCTGCTGATCGCCTCCAGGACCGGCTCGGGCACGGCGCGGTCCAGCCGGGCCCGGAGCATCGAGGCCTCCAGACCGGTGGAGAGGTAGCCCATCCGCACCCGGAGCAGGAAGCGGTCGAGCTGTGCCTCCGGAAGCGAGTAGGTGCCCTCGTACTCGATCGGGTTGGCGGTGGCGATCACCACGAAGGGCTGCGGCAGGCGGCGGGTGGCCCCGTCGACGGAGACCTGCCCCTCGGCCATCGCCTCCAGCAGCGCGGCCTGGGTCTTCGGCGGGGTGCGGTTGATCTCGTCGGCCAGCAGGAGCTGGGTGAACAGCGGGCCGGGCCGGAAGACCATCTCGCCGCTGCGCCGGTCGTAGAACGGCGCGCCGGTGACGTCCGAGGGCAGCAGGTCGGGGGTGAACTGGATCCGGCGGAAGTCCAGGCCGAGGGTGGTGGCGAAGGAGCGGGCCAGCAGGGTCTTGCCGAGCCCCGGCAGGTCCTCGATCAGGACGTGGCCGCCGGCCAGCACACCGAGCATCACCAGACGCAGGGCCTCGGGCTTGCCGACCACGGCCCGTTCGATCTCCTCGATCACCGCGCGGGCGCGGCGGCCGGCCTCCTGCGGCGTCAGCACGGCCGCCTCGGCCGGACGGCCCGGGGTGCGTTCGGCCTCCGGGGCCCGCTCGGTGTCCGGGGCGGGGGCCTGGGCCTGGGGAACGGCGGTCATGGTTCTCCTGAAGGGCGGCGGCGGTTGCCGGCGATCGACCGGAACCTGCGGGGAACGGTGGGGAGTGCGGAGCCGACCGGCGGGGCGGCTAGAGGGATTCCAGCCGGTCGACGAGCGCGAGGAGGACGGGGCTCGGGACGGCCGCGTCCGGATCCGGGGCGTCCGGGTCGATCCACGGCCACAGCCGGGGGCCGATCAGTTCGGCGGCCCGCTCCCGGTCGGCGGTGAGCGAGACGCCGTGGACCTCCGACAGGCGTGCGGCGAAGAGCCGTCGGAGCCGGCCGCGCAGCGGCCGGGCGTCGCCCTTCGGGTCGAGGCCCTGGCGGACGGTCCAGCGCCAGTCGCCGAGACCGGGCTCGCGGGCCTCCATCAGGTGCCGCCGGCCGCGCAGGCCGATGTCGAGGAACCCCGCGCCGGCGACGTACCGGCCGGCGATCAGGGCGGTGACGGTCAGCAGGACCGCTCCGGCGGCGGCCGCGGACGCGCCGCCGACCAGGGCGAACAGGACCTCGGCCAGGACGGCGGCCGCCGTCGGCTCGATCAGGCTGTGCCGGATCGAGCCGGGTGCGGCGAGCCCGCCGCCGGGCGGGTCCACCGGGGCGGCAGGGTCGGCGGCGACGGGGTCGGCCGTCGGGTGGTTCGGGTGGTTCGGCTGGTTCGGACGGGCACTCATCGACGGCCTCCCGTCCGGTCGGCCGGGGTAGTTCCCACCGCGGCAGGCTCCGACGGCGGGCCGTCCCGGTCCGCCAGGCGCTCGGCGAGCGCGTCGAGCGCGGACTGCGCCCGGTTCACGTGGGTCCGGTCCATCGGGTGGGTGGAGTACCGGGCCTCCCGGAACAGCGCGGTCAGCACCCGCGCGTGGACGGGGTCGACACGGTCGTCGGCCACCGCCCGCTCCAGCAGTTCGGTCGGACTGTCAGGAGCCCGGCGGGTCACCCCGGACGCCGCCAGCGAGACCTCCATCGCGGCGTAGCAGGCGATCACCGCCGCCCGCGCGTCGGCACCGGTCAGGGCCCGCCGACCGGTGGCGACGGCGGCGGCGAGGGCGTCCTCCGGCCGGGCCGGCGCTGCGGGAAGTGCCGCCGGCGGCTGCCGCCGGATGATCCGCAAGCGCCGCAGCAGCAGCACCGCGGCGACCACCACGGCCACCACCAGGGCGGCGGCGAGAACACCGAACAGCACCGGGATCAACGTCCTGAGCAGGCCGTCGGGCTTCGGTTCGTCGGGCCAGGGCAGCGGCGGGTCCTTCGGCGGCGCGGTGACCTCCGGTGGCTCGGGCAGGTGCGCCGGCGGGTCGACCGGCCCGGTGTCCACCCGGTTGTGGAAGACGAACATCAGCACCGGCACCGCGACGGCGGCCCCGGCCAGGAGCGCCACGGCCGCCTCCCGCAGGCGCTCGGCCCACGGCGTCGGGCCGGTCAGGTGGCGGACCTCATCGCGCAGCCGCACCGCGAACCGGCCGATGACGAGGAACGAACCGACGGCGAGCAGCAGGACGAACCCGACCGCGGAGACCGGCACCGTGTCGGCGGGCGTACCGAGGAGGCCGCCGTCCGGCCGCAGCGCCGCGGCCGCGACCACCAGGCCCGCGAGGACCAGCGGAACGCCCACGAGCCGACCGCCCGACCTGTTCACCCGGTCGGTGTCGCGGACGCCGTCGTCGGCACGGCTCCGGCCGTCGTGCCGAGACTCGCTCGGCTGCGCTTCCTGGTTCATGCGGCCGCCCCTGGTTCCCCCGCAGCGCGGTCGGTCCCGCGCGAGGTGCAGCGTCGCACACTGACTGTCGGACTGTCACTCCGCGTCCCGGACCGGATCGGCGGTCGTGGAGCCGGTTCGCCCGCCGTCGGCCGGGCCGGGCCGGGCCGGGGTCGACGCCGGACCGGGCCGGGGTCAGACCAGGCGGTGCATGCCCACCGAGTGCGGGGCGGTCCCGGTGAAGCCGTAGCGGGCGTAGAGGCGGTGGGCGTCGCCGTCGGCGATCAGGGACACGTAGGCACCCGCCGGGGCCCGGTCCTCCAGTTCGGCGGTGAGCAGCGCCATGATCCGCCCGCCGAGGCCGCGGCCCTGGTGCTCGGGCAGGACGCAGACGTCGGCGATCTGGAACACCGACCCGCCGTCGCCCACGATCCGGCCCATGCCGACGACCTCCCCGTCCAGGTGCACCGTCACGCCGTGCCAGGTGTTGGGGAGCCCGGCCGCCACCGCCGCGGCGGGCCGGTCGCTCATCCCCGCGCCGGTCCGCAGCCGCCGGAAGGTGTCCACGTCCGGTACACCGGCACGCAGCTCGTAAGGGTCAGATATGGAGTTCATACATTACATCGTAGACCGTCGCGCCCCCGCCCCCCGCTGAGGCGGGGGGGGGGGGGGCCGGGGGGGGGGGGGCCCCGCGGGGGGGGGGGGGGCTTGCCCGGGGGGGGCCCGGGGGCGTGACAGGGATCGGTGGTGGGGGGGGC